>JAGBOK010000023.1 GCA_017633905.1 Eubacterium sp.
CAAGTACCATTATAATGGTCTTGTGGCGGCTTTTCTCTCTAGAAACAGTTAAAGACAGGATTATATTCGTTTTTTCGAATATAATCAAGAAAAAAATATTGATTTATTATGATTACAAGTAAATATGAATACTCATATCCATGACAGAAAATGGTCCTGGAACAAAGGAGAGTACACTTAACCGTCTGAAAAACAATAAAGATGTCACTCCAAAAACCCTTAATAATTTATGCAGAATACTACACTGCGAAATAAGTGATATTGTCAGATATATCCCATGTGATGATGATCAAACATTGTAATTTTTCCGCTTTCCGGCTCTGATTACTGTATGGCACCGCAATTATCTTCTCATCGCCACGTCCGCTATCCAGCATTTTCATAACACCGATTGGATAACAGCGGACAAGTGTCATCGGAGCAATATTCTCAGAGCACAATACCAGAACATCCAATGGGTCGCCATCATCACCCAGTGTTCTCGGAATAAACCCATAGTTCGACGGATAGTGAGTCGATGTATAAAGCACTCGATCCAAAACGTCTTCTTTTTAACTGCCATTTTTTTCTCTCAAAAGTATCATTGGGATCACAAAACCTCTATCACGCATCGGTGATGTTTTTCATTGTCTTCTTTATCGTAACTGATCCCTACGAGAAGAATTATAATAATATCATCTGCCGACCGACCCCTCAAAGGCATCTCTAAGTCCGTCGGCAACCAGATTGCAGGCGATCATCAGAAGCACCATTATGAGAATTTATGAGAATGGGCGGGATGATCTGGTACGGGTACATCAGGGTGTTTTTGAAGCCCTCTGAAATCAGTATTCCGAGGGAGCACTCGCCGACAGGCAGACCAAGTCCCACAAAGCTTAAAAAAGTTTCCATATATATCGCGTTCGGCACTGACACCATGATCTGCGTAGTCATCGGTCCTATGATATTGGGAAGTATCTCCCTGAACATGATGTATCTTTCCCCGGCGCCAAGCGTTCTCGCCGCCAGTATATACTCTCTCTCTCTGATACGCAGCACCTGAACTCTCGTAATAATGCTCATTTCCATCCATCCCGTAACCATGAGAGCGATAATGATAGCTCCGACTCCGGGATTTAGTATCAGCATCATCAGCGTCACTACCACAAGTGTCGGAATAGAGCTCAGAACATCTACTATTCTTTGCATCACGGTATCGACCCTGCCGCCCTTGTAGCCGGACACCAGTCCGTAGTTCAGACCTATGATCAGGTTGATGAGAGTGGCGATCAGCGCGATCAAAAGAGATATTCTGAGACCCTGAAAGCACCTTGCAAAGAGGTCTCTGCCAAGAGAGTCCGTTCCAAATATATGTGCAGAAAAATCAGGCGCCATATTGATGCGCTCCAGATTCTGCTCATAGGGTCCGTATCCGGAAATATATGGTCCGATGATGCTGAATACGATCAAAAGGAGCAATAATATCAGACCAAACATATTGGACTTTTTTTTCGTAAATCTTTTCACGGCTGTGCGAAGCAAAGAGTCTCCGGAAAACACAGAATCCATCTCTATATTTTCTTCTCTTGTGACAAATCTGAAATCATCTAAAGTCAACCCATCATCAGTATCAGTAAAACTCTGAGTATCACTGACATCATCAGTTCTAACTTTGTCACTCATCGTCATCTCTCCTCTCATCTGCCTGATACCCTCACCCTCGGATCGATCAATCCGTATATGATATCAAGTATCAGTCTCGCGCCCACAAATAAAGCGGCAAATACAAAGCTGAGCGCTATGACCACATTGTAATCATTAGCTGTTATCGCCGCAGATAATAAAAAGCCTATTCCGGGGATGGAAAAAATACTCTCCGTCACCAAAGATCCCGTCAAAAGACTGACAAGCAGCATCGCCATGACCGTGATAACGGGCATTAGTGAATTCCTCAAAACGTAGCGGAACAACAACACCCCTGATGATATTCCTTGACTTCTTGCAAACAGCACATAGTCAGATGAAAGTACGGCGGCTGACTCATCTCTTGTAAATCTGATCACCACTCCCATGACATATATTGACAATGAAATAACTGCCATGAATGACGATAAAACAGGTGAATCAAAAGTAAAAATAAGCGGAAAGATTTTCCACTTAAATCCCAGAAAATAACTGAGCATAATTGCAAAAATATATGATGGTACAGAGATGGAAATAACGGATAAGATCCGGCATATAATATCCATCGCTCTTCCTTTTCTAAATGCTGCAAAAAATCCAAGTATCATTCCGGTAAAGCTTCCAAGGATCAAAGCGCAAAAACCGATGATCATTGATATTGGCATACCCGAGCTGATCAACCGCGATACCGGAACATCTGCTGCCATGACGTAGCTGACTCCGAGATCTCCTCTTAGCATATTTGCAACATATCTGAAAAATCTCTCTATTACCGGTCTGTTCAATCCGTAATGATCTATGAGTGCCTGTTTTTGCTCCTCAGAAAGCTTTGGATTGTTGAAGGGAGACCCCGGCAATAGCTCCATAAGCACAAACAGAATAAGTAATATCACAAGGAGAGTAGCGATAGCGATCAATAATTTTTTTGCTATATATCTAACCATTAGCCATTCTCCCTCCTCGCCGTAAAGTAATATGGCAATGATCCTCCAATACCCTGAACCATACCTTTGATATCCGTATTGATAAGTCTTGACAATCCCGTGGAAACAATAGGTATCAGAGCCAGATCATTCATGATGATATCCTCTGCTTCATGAAGGAGCTTTGATCTTTTTTCCGGATCCGTTTCAAGCTCACTTTTTTTCATGACCTCCTCAAATTCCCGGTTTACATATCCTTCAAAATTGGTCGAATTTTTTTCTCGTAAAATTATAAAAAATGATGTTGTGTCAGGAAAATCTCCGACCCAGCCGGTTATATCAATATCATAATCATTACCGGCAAGCTCAGCGACCAGCTGATTGCTCTGCATGGATCTTGGCTCTATCTCGAGCTCCGGAAAAACCTTCTTCCAGTTCTGTATGACCACCTCGGCGATCTGCTGGTAGGTTGGCATAAATATAAGCTTCATTTTTATATGATCCGTACCAAGCTCACTAAGTCCCTTCTCAAAATAATCTCTGGCCCTGTCAGGATCATATGAGCATACATCCGGATATCTGACAGTATCATCGCAAAAATCACTGCCGTCAGGCTCCTTGGCAAGACCTCTTGGAATTAATCCTGTGAGAGGTTCCATCAGATCATTTTCAACATTGTGAGCGTAGGATTCTCTGTCTATCGCAAGAGACAGCGCAATTCTGATATTTTTATTGTTCCACGGATTTTTGGTCTTGGAGTTCCCCTTTATATAATATGCGGTGCTGCCGGTATTAATATTTAACGCGGGATCTCCATTGACAAGCTTTACAAAATCCCTGTAGATATTGATGATATCGACAAGTCCTGTCTGATAACACATCATGGACTGTTGGGCATCAGCCACACTTCTGATCGTGATCTCATCCATATATATCTCATCTTTGTCAACAAAATACGGATTTTTGATAAAATGTGTCTCGGTCCCAAGCGGCTCATAACGATCAACAATATAAGGTCCGCTTGAAAGAACAGTATCAGGAGATGAACCATAACTCCCTGCGCAGCTCTCATAAAACTTCTGATCAAACGGTGACAGACTTGGTGATGCAAGAACCGAGAAAAAAAACGGGCACGGCTTTTCAAGATGAACTACAAGAGTGTGAGCATCCGGTGTCTCCACGCCTAACTCGTCAACACCGAGCTTGCCTAAGTTTATATCTCTTGCATTTACAACGATGCTGTTATCGATCAGATACGAAGCCAGCATTGCTCCCGTATCAGGATCTATGAACCTTTTGAAGCTGTCCGCATAATCCATGGCAGTTATCGGTTCTCCATTGGAATACTTCAAACCTTCTCTGATATGTATGGTATAGGTCAGCCCGTCCTCTGATACCTCAGAAGACTCAGCCATATACGGAATGGGATTATTTCTCTCATCAAACCGATACAGCATTGAATATGTGAGTGCTGCGCACGATGCAGAATGTATATCATACATTTTGTGCTGATCCAGGGTCAGAATCTTGGATGTGATCGCAACAGACAGAGTCTTATCTTTTCCATCCCCTACAGTTCCACAGCCGGCAAGAAGCGATACCATCACAAGCATGGCAGTTATTTTTTTGATCCTGTTCCTGCCGAGGCAGGCTGATATTTTCTTCATACCGAATGTGACCTCCACCTCTCAAGCTCCTCACCTGTACATCTGACAAGATGAGGTATCCCGCTGCCATTTGATATCTGCTTTTCTCCGGCTTTTGACTGTTTGGGTGCGTCCTCAGTTCCACCGTCTGCCAAAGCCCGTGTTCCGGCAGAGCTTCCTGACAGCCCCTCATCCGCATCATGCCAGGTCCCGTTCTCATAGATGATCCCTGACGATCCGTAATCATAACCGGCTCTCTTGTCACGCTGTACAACAGGGTTCGGCGTGGGACTTACCATGAGAAGACTCTTGGTGTACGGGTGGATTGGATCATCATATATATCATCCACAGAGCCTGTCTCAAGCATATAGCCTAAGTGCAAAACGCCGATCCTCCGTGAGAGATATCTGACCATGGACAGATCATGTGATATGAATAAAAATGAAGTGCCGGTCTCCTCTGTTATCTTTCTGATGAGGTTTACGACCTGTGCCTGTACCGAGGCATCAAGCGCGGCTATACACTCATCCGCGATGATGAGCTTCGGCTTTACTATCAGGGCTCTTGCGATACCTACACGCTGTCTCTGTCCGCCTGAGAACTGACCGGGATATCTGTCCATATGCTCTCTTGCCATACCGACCATCTCGAGTGCGTCACCGACTCTCTCATCACGCTCTTTATCTGACATTTTGTCCCCGCGGATATCAAGCCCCGCAGCAACTATGTCTCTGATCTTTTTTCTGGGATTGAGTGATGACATGGGATCCTGAAATATCATCTGGATACCGTTTTTTAGACCGGCTGTTTCTTTTTAACCGGACTCCGTCTGACCATACAGATCCACACCTTCAAATATAATTCGCCCTTCGGCTATGGGATTCAGACCGATGATAGCCTTGCCTATTGTTGATTTGCCGGAGCCTGACTCTCCGACAAGACCGTATATCTCGCCTTCATCTATATCAAAGCTTATATCTCTGACTGCCGTTATCTGCTTTCCTTTTTTTCCGAACTTTACCATCAGTTTTTCAACCGAAAGAAGTGGTGGCTTTTTTTCATTATTCCCTGGCATAGTCACACACCTCCTTTTTCATCCGGTCTATCCTTTTTTTGAGACCGTCAGGCATGCTCACCTCGGGCGCTCTCTCATCAAGAAGCCATGTTGCCGCATAGTGTGACTCAGATACCCTGAACATCGGAGCTCCTTTTTTTAAGTCTATCTCGAGTGCATAGGGATTTCTCGGAGCGAATGCGTCGCCCACGGGATCAGAAGTAAGTACCGGAGGAGTTCCGGGAATAGTCATCAGATCACCCTCAGACTCAGGATCGGGAATGGCTTCCAACAATCCCCATGTATAAGGGTGTTTCGGATCAAAGAAAACATCAAATATGGTGCCTTTTTCTATGATGCGTCCCGCGTACATGACACAGACGTAATCAGCGACCTTGGCTACCACACCGAGGTCATGCGTGATATATATGACGGAAAGAGAGCGTTTGCGCTGTAAAGAAACGATCAGATCAAGTATTTTGTCCTGAATGGTCACATCAAGGGCAGTTGTCGGTTCATCACATATCAGTATCTCGGGATCACAGGAAAGCGCTATCGCTATCACTATGCGCTGGCGCATGCCTCCCGAGAACTCATGCGGATATTGGCGCATCCTCCTCTCGGGCTCCGTGATGCCGACCTCCAAAAGAAGTGTGACGGCTCTGTCATGGGCTTCATCCTTTGAGATCTTTTCGTGGGATCTGATAGCGGTTATAAGCTGGTTTCCGATGGTCATTGTCGGATTGAGAGATGTCATCGGATCCTGAAAGACCATCGCGATCCTTTTTCCCCTGATGGATTTTCTGATATTTTTTTCATCCATTTTCAGAAGATCGATCATCCTGTCGGCAGACTGTCCGGATGAGGCTTTTTCTGCCGGGGAAACATTTTTTGGTTGATCTGTCGAACCGGCATCATCATATATCAGTATCTCACCGGAATTGATCACTGCACTGTCAGGCAGTATCCCCATCACCGCCTTCATGGAGACGGACTTGCCTGAGCCCGACTCGCCTACGATAGCGACCGTCTCGCCGCGCTTTAGCTCTATATCCACTCCTCTTATTGCGTGAACGGTCTCTGTCTCTGAGTGAAAGCTGATATCAAGATCTTTGATCTTTAATACTGTTTGTGATGTATCTGCCATATCAGAATTCTAACTCCTTATTTTTGAATATTACCGTTGAGAGCCAGACGGGGATCAAAATAAATACTATGACTACCACTCCCCATATAGCGTAACCGTAATTGTATTCCGGATTCAGCGCAAGACCGTTGATCAACTGGTCGGGAAGTATCCATTCAAGATGTATATTGTTTTTTCTGATAAATGGTATCACCGCGCTGATCCCGGCAAGTATCCCCGATATCACACCGGTATTAAAAATAATATACATCACAAGAGCAAATGTGGCTGACTGCATCGAATACACTATCAGCATACTGATGGCAACATAACACATGGTAGGAGTCAGTGATATCCAGGTATCCTTGCAGAGCTCTCCTATCGTTTTCATATCGACGTTTGCTATCATACCCATCACAAGCTCGGTAATATTGATATAAATACAGCACTCCGCGATCAGCACCAGAGCCTCTAAATATCTGGCGACAATGAGCTTTGTCCTTGACAATCCGAAGCCTATAGCCGTCTGCATCGCATGTGAGCGGAAGTCATCGGAAAACACCGCAAGAAAAACCGGTATCGCTATCAACAGGCTGCTGAGTCCCGCGCCTGCTCCCACTGCGATATAAAAATTGTTTGATCTGTTGCCCGTCGTGGGAAAATACATAACAAACAAAGCCAGTCCGACGATCAGCAAACACTGGATGATGACCATGATAAAAAATGATTTTTTCTTCTGAACCCTGATCAGATCTGCTGTAATTGAGTTTATCATTTTTTATCACCTCCCCTGCCCGAAGCCTTGACTGCCGGGTTTCCGGTCGAACCCGGAGCGGTGCCTGATCCTTCATCAGCGCTTCCCACCAGATCAAAATAGAAATCCTCGAGGGATGTTGTCGCCTGCTCAATGGAGCTTATCTTTACTCCGCCGTCGCTTAGAAGCTTCTTTGCCTTTTCAAGATCAGATCCCTCGATACGGATATCCGCATATCCTCCCTTGATCTTCATCTGCTCCTCGGACATCTCCCTCATGATGATGCCCTCATGCACTATACCGAAGCGATGTGCCGTGTGTTCAAGCTCAGACAGTATATGGGATGAGACGATGATCGTCTTGCCATATTCTTTATTCAGCTTCGTAATAATGTTCCTGACATCGAGAATACCCTGCGGATCCAGACCATTGGCAGGCTCATCAAGTATCAAAATATCGGGACTGCCAAGCAGGGCATTTGCTATACCAAGCCTCTGCCTCATGCCGAGAGAATACCTCTTGACCTGAGCCGCGGCAGCTTTTTTATCAAGACCTACTATTTCGAGGACTCTGTCGATCTCTTTTTTGTCCGCTATCCCCTTTACTCTTCTGAAATAATCGAGATTGGCTCTGCCGCTCAGATACCCGAAGAAATTGGCTCCGACAAAGAATCCGATATGATGTCTGTTCTCGTTGTTTTCCGTACTGTTACCGCCACCAAGTATAGACAGTCTCCCTGACTCATAGGATGAGAGCCCGAGGACTACCTTGAACAGGGTCGTCTTGCCGGCGCCGTTCTTGCCGATGAGTCCATAGATATCTCCGCGCCTGACGGTCATATCGACGCCTTTGAGCACCTTGTTTCTGCCGTAGGACTTGACGATTCCGTCAAGAGAAATTACTGCTTCAGCCATGTCATTCTCCTCATATGATTTGTTGTTAGTTACCTAAGAAAACGCTGATTAATGCGTTTCCTTGCACGAAAATCGCGACACGAAGTGCCTTCCGGACACCATGTCATGTTTGCTTATCCTCTGTTCGCAAGCTCTGAGAGCTCGTCACTTACCATGTCTACCGTATCCATGATGACCGTAGCCGATGCCGCTATCTCCTCGGTCGATGCCGCAAGGCTCGCTGTACGGTCATTAACTCCGGTAACGATATCAAGAAGGCTCTTGGTATCGGAAACTATCTTCTCGATCAGCTCCCTGATCTGATTGTTGCTCTCAGCGCTCCCCTCAGCAGTCGATCTCGAATTGGACGCGAGCTCATTGATCTCACTTGCAACCACGGCAAAGCTCCTTCCAGCCTCGCCTGCTCTCGCCGCCTCGATGCTTGCATTCAGCGCAAGCAGATTCGTCTGGGATGCTATGCTCACTACTTCGGTGTTATTCTTTTCAAGCTCCTCGAGTGCCTTGATAATATCATCCATGTAGCTGTCCATGTGCTTGCAGAAACCTTCGATGTCTTCCACGTCATGGGAGATACCGGTACTTTCCTCCGCATTGACGGAATTCCCCTTGACCATTGCCTGCATGGATTCTTTGAGGTGGTCGAACTGTCCGTTGATGGTCTGTACGGTATCAAGGAGCGCTTTTTGCCTCTCGTCGAGCTCCTGTCTCTCCTGCATGACAGTCTCCTGCGCGAGGTTTCTCTCCTCCTCGACAAGACCCTTCAGATAGTGAACACAGTTGTCCTTGTGATTGAAGCCGTTGTATATCGCAACAGCCATATCATGGCAGGTATCGTATCCGCAGCAGGAGCAGTTGATCCTTCTTGATTCCTCGGTGTGCTTGCCCATGCTGTCAAATATCTTTTCCAGTTCGGCTCTTGACGGCTCCTTGATCGGGCATGTCCCTGAGCGGTCGGTATATTTTCTCAGATAATCATTCAGGTTTAGCTTCTCAAACTGCTTGTTGAGGGCTTTCAGTCGCTGCTCAGGGCTGAGCCTTTTGCCCCATGCGGTTTTCTTGTCATCTTTTTTGACCGACTCGCGGATCTTTAGCAGCGCGTACATCGCATCATCTGTCTCCGAGATCGCCGGATCGGTCGCAGTTCCGCAGATACATCCGTTCTCACAGTTGAGCGCATCGATGAAAAGATATGGTGTCTTGTTGTGCATGATGCGGTCTTTATTTTTCTGTAAAAAATGATACATCCTCTTCTCACCCTCCATCTGGCGGATGAATACGCTCTCTCCCAAAAGCCAGTACACATTTTCTTTGAGACCGCCCGGTGTCGGATAGATGGAACCGAGACCATACTCTATCTCGTCCGTACACGGATCACCTGATATACGATGCTCTCTCACATACTTCATCAGGTGGTCAAAGGTCACGTTGTATGAGATATATCCCTTGTTGTTCGGATCGTCTATCTCCATTTTTTTCGCTATACACGGGCTGATAAAAGCGAGCCTGTCTGTTATTCCCATCTCTTTTTTCGCATATATGGCTGCGCACATCATGGGGGACTGTACCGGGAACAGCTTCGGCAAAAGCTCCGGCATATATCTCTCTATATAGCCCACGACAGCAGGGCAGGGCTGTGATATCCCGCCAAGATAATTGTATTTTTGGATATAATTGATATATCCCCATGTCGTGATATCCGCTCCAAAGGATACGCTGATAAAACGTCTGACTCCGAGCTTTTTCAAGCCGCCGAGAACTCTCTCGTACTCGTTCGGATAGTTCGCCTTGAATGCCGGCGCGATCAGAACCGATATCGGCTGTCCTTTTTTCAGATCCTCAAAGAATCTCTCCGTATCATCCCTGAACTCTCTCGCACCATGCTCGCACGCATCAAAGCACACACCGCACGATATACATCTGTCGCCGTCTACATCTATCCTTGCAAGTCCGTTTTCATCGGGCTGCTCGGATATGCAGGCACCCATGCAGCTGCACGCATTGATACACTTGTTGCATCCAACACATTTGTCATTAGTGTAAACCAAACCTTCATTTCTAACTGCCATATCTCCATCTCCGTCTTTTCTTCTTATGTCGTAATGATCCTCTCAAATGTAAAAGTAAGCAATCGCAGCGCAAAGCGCCTTCCTGTGCGATTTTCTGCGTTTATCTGGTTGCCGGCCAGGTGCTGTCCGGCCAGTCGGCTCCGCCCGATAGCTCATCATAAGTATTTATAACAACAGCCGTATTCTCATCCACATGCTGCATAACATACTTCATATAATCCTCGGGGATCGCCACGCATCCGCCGGTAAACGGCTTTGCCGGACCGAAACAATGAAGAAAGATCGCTGAGCCTAACCCCGGTGTTCCCTCTTCGTTGTAGCTGATATTCAGACAATACTGATAGTGATATAAGTATTCACATAAATGCTCTGAATCACCGCTTGCAACATCAAGATCAGGTACATATAAGACCTCACCGCCCCTGTCTGTCGTACTCACAAGCTCATTGTAGTGCATCCCATCTCTGCCATCACCTGACCAGTAGGTATTCTCATCAACCTTTACATAAGGAATAGCACAACCCGGATCGTGGGCGATACCGAATGCCCTGTTGAACTTAAATTCTCCTGTCGGAGTCTTCGCATCGCCCTCTTTGGTCTTGTCAAGTCCGTTTTTCCCTATAAAGCCGGGCGTTGTCATCACCATATGCCAGGTTCCATCAGAATGTTTTTCATGCATGGAGATCCATGCGCTTGATGCATCCTTGGAAAAAGCGGCGACTACAAAAAGCTGTGTCGCAGAAGCTGCCGCAGGGAGTCCGGCTACCCACTCCGGAGATTCTTCATCGATCCCTCTGTATATGGACGGAGCAGCCTTTACCGTGACTTTGCAGGAATATTTTTTCCCATTGAGAGCAGCCGTTATCGTGGTGTCTCCGACAGATATTCCGGTCACTGTCGCCTTGGTCTTGTTCGATGAGACTTTGACCTTTGCTACTTTCTTGTCTGAACTTGCCCACTTGACGGTTGCCTGCTTGCCGGCATTTTTTAGCTGAAGCCTGAAGCTCTTCCCGACTGTCAGGTTCTTTGATTTTTTATTAAGCTTTGGTTTCGCCGCAGCATTCGTATTTATACTGCCTATAGTGAGTCCCATCGCAAATACAAGTACTGTCGATAACACTCTTTTTAAAGCCCTTTTCATTATCCACCTCCTGATCGTTTATCTTTACCGAACTGTCATCTGCGGATGCGCTGTCTTTTGTCAGGCATTGGCAGCGCTCAGATCTCACGCTGCAGACAGTCATCGGTAATTATTTATTATAGCAAAAAAGCCCTGCTTATGCAAGGGCTTTTTACTGCTAAAACAGCATTATCACAATCGATTATCTTTTTTCAATGCCCACTTTTTCAAGCCTTCTGTCTGTTTTTTATTTTATCTCTCAACCCAGTTTTTTTGAGTTTCCGCAAATTGCAGTGAATAATTCAAATAGTAGTGAAATAGTAGTTGGATTTTCTCGTTACATCGCTTTTTAAGGGGAATTGTTATTATTGAGCATACTAATTGCCCCATCAGGTATGGTGGGGGTGCGGTGA
>JAGBOK010000024.1 GCA_017633905.1 Eubacterium sp.
CATCGGCATGGATCGGTGGAATATAAAAAATATCATGAGGATAATAGGAGATGATCCCGATGGCAAAGTGTCATCGTTGCTTGGATATACCGACAGGGCAGGACAGGAGATCGCCGACCCGTGGTATACGGGAAATTTTGACGAGACTTACAGGGATGTGGATGAAGGCTGCAGGGGACTTTTAGACTATCTGACAACACGGGATGAAGCACATGGCAGAGCTTGAAGGGCAGACTTTCCGCATGCGGCAGAGTGACAGCCGTGAATAGTAACAATGATACTGATTTTCCGATCCTGTATAAAAATAACTCTTGACAAATTATATTAAATTGTGATACACTCACATAAACCGTTGATGGAGAGTGAGTAAGTGAAAACCTCCTTGTCACAGAGAGCTGCTGATGGTGAGATGGCAGCACAAGTGTTTGCACCGAATGGACTCCAGAGGGCGACCGGAAAGCGGATCACCGTGATTATGGAAGACGGAGAAGGACCTTCGTTATCAAAGTCCGGCATATGTTAGTATGCACAGAGAGGACGATAATTATCGTCAAGCCGGGTGGCACCGCAGGTATATTTGATTTCCTGTCCCGACAGTAGTTACTTTACTGCTGCCGGGACTTTTCTATTTTGTCACTAAAAACCAAATCACGAAAGGAGCGTTACCATGATCAAGGAGGCAATCGTAAAAATTGTAAACAAAGAGGATCTCACATACGACGAGGCATACGCCGTGATGAATGAGATCATGAGCGGAGAGACCACTCCCACACAAAACGCGGCATTTCTTGCCGCACTCTCTACCAAGAGCGCAAGAGCCGAGACAACGGATGAGATAGCAGGCTGTGCCACTGCCATGAGAGACCACGCAACAAAGGTCGATACTGCCGGAATGGATGTACTTGAGATAGTCGGTACGGGCGGAGACGGAGCGGGAAGCTTCAACATCTCAACAACATCTGCAATAGTTGCCGCAACAGCGGGGATCAAGGTTGCCAAGCACGGCAACAGAGCCGCATCTTCCATGTGCGGAACTGCGGATTGTCTGGAGGCTTTGGGAGTAAACATTGATCAGAGCCCTGAAAAGTGCATAGAGATGTTAAATGATGCCGGAATGTGTTTTTTCTTTGCTCAAAAATACCACACCTCGATGAAGTATGTTGGAGCTATCAGAAAGGAGCTTGGTTTCAGGACTGTGTTCAACATACTTGGTCCGCTTACCAATCCGGCATCTCCGTCCATGCAGCTTCTCGGCGTATATGACGAATACCTCGTAGAGCCGTTGGCACAGGTACTTATCAACCTTGGAGTTAAAAGAGGTATGGTCGTATTTGGCAAGGACAAGCTTGATGAGATATCCATGAGCGCCCCGACCAAAATATGCGAGATCAGGGATGGATGGTACAAAACCTATGAGGTCGCACCGGAGCAGTTCGGGCTTGACAGATGCGAGAGAGAGGATCTTAGGGGAGGAACACCTGAGGAAAACGCTGATATCACAAAAGCGATACTTTCAGGCGAAATAGGACATAAAAGAGATGCGGTTCTTATGAATGCCGGAGCAGCGCTTCTCATAGGCGGAAAAGCAGAGGATATGTCCGGTGGGATAAAGCTTGCGGCTGAGATCCTTGACAGTAAAAAAGGTCTTGAAACGCTCGATAAAATGATAAAGATCAGCAACTCATAGAACCTTGCGGCGGCATTATCCGGGGTCACTGCAACTGAAGGAGGGAAAAGTATGAACATACTTGATGAACTGGCGGCTCATGCTGTTGAGAGAGTAGCTGCTGCCAGATTTGATATTGATCCGGAGGAGATGGGGAGAAGGGCGTATGAATCAGAACCCGGTACTCACGAATTCATGAAAGCGCTCTCAAAGGACGGACTTAGTTTCATATGCGAGTGCAAGAAGGCGTCTCCCTCAAAGGGGGTGATAGCGCCTGAGTTTCCCTATCTTGACATAGCAAAAGACTATGAAGCTGCCGGAGCAGACGCGATATCTGTCCTCACAGAGCCGAAATGGTTTATGGGAAAGGACAAATATTTGAAGGATATATCACAAAACGTAGGATTGCCATGTCTGCGCAAGGACTTCACGGTGGATGCTTATATGATCTATGAGGCAAAAGTGCTCGGGGCATCGGCGGTATTATTGATCGTGTCTATTCTTGACAAGCTTAGGATCAGGGATTATCTGAATGTATGTGACGGGCTTGGTTTAGATGCCCTTGTCGAGATACACGATGAGAGAGAGGCTGATATCGCGCTTGATGCGGGTGCAGGGATAATAGGGGTCAACAACAGGAATCTGAAGGATTTTACGGTGGATACCGAAAACTCCGCAAAGCTGAGAAGGATGATACCGGAGGATGTGATCTTTGTATCAGAGAGCGGGATCAGGGGATCTGATGATGTCAAAAGGGCAGTGGACATCGGAGCGGATGCGGTGCTTATAGGTGAGACGCTCATGCGCGCGCCTGATAAAAAACAAATGCTGGATAGTCTAAGGAGGGAGATTTTGCATGGCTGAAAAGAAAGGAAGATTTGGCATACACGGAGGACAGTATGTATCGGAGACTCTGATGAATGCCGTAAACGAGCTTGAAAAAGCGTACAATCATTATAAAAATGACCCGGAGTTTATAAAGGAGCTTGAAGAACTGTTCAATGATTACGCCAACAGACCGTCAAGGCTTTATTATGCCGGAAGGATGAGTGAGGATCTCGGCGGAGCGAAGATATTTCTGAAGAGAGAGGATCTAAACCACACCGGCGCTCACAAGATAAATAACGTTCTCGGTCAGGCGCTTCTTGCAAAAAAGATGGGAAAGACAAGGCTCATCGCGGAGACCGGTGCAGGTCAGCACGGTGTTGCGACGGCGACTGCGGCAGCTCTCTTTGACATGGAGTGCGTTGTTTTCATGGGAGAAGAGGATACCAAAAGACAGGCGCTAAACGTCTACCGGATGAAGCTTCTTGGAGCTGATGTGGTTCCCGTGACATCAGGTACCGCGACACTAAAGGATGCCGTATCAGAGACCATGAGAGAGTGGACCAGGAGGATCGACGATACGCACTACTGTCTGGGTTCTGTTATGGGACCGCATCCGTTCCCCACGATAGTGAGAGATTTTCAGGCTGTTATCTCAAAGGAGATCAGGTCTCAGATCATGGAGAAGGAGGGCAGACTTCCGGATGCCGTGCTCGCGTGTGTGGGCGGCGGCTCGAATGCGATCGGAACTTTCTATCATTTTATAGGGGACAAGGATGTCAGACTGATCGGCTGTGAGGCAGCAGGCAGGGGCGTGGATACATTTGAGACGGCGGCTACGATAGCTACAGGCAGAGAGGGGATTTTTCACGGTATGAAGTCATACTTCTGTCAGGATGATGATGGTCAGATAGCTCCCGTGTATTCAATATCCGCAGGGCTTGATTATCCGGGAGTAGGACCTGAGCATGCGTATCTTCATGATACGGGACGTGCCGAATATGTTCCGGTCACGGATGATGAGGCAGTAGAAGCTTTTGAGTATCTGTCGCGGACAGAGGGCATAATCCCCGCGATAGAATCAGCGCATGCGATAGCTTATGCGATGAAGCTTGCGCCGCAGCTTGACAGGGACAGGATAATTGTTGTTACGGTGTCGGGAAGAGGCGACAAGGATGTAGCTGCAATAGCAAGATACAGAGGGGAGGATCTGCATGAGTAATATATACAGGGCATTTGAAACAGGCAAGGCGTTTATTCCTTTTATCACATGCGGCGATCCTGATATTGCTACCACGGAAAAAGCCGTCAGGGAAATGGTGACAGCCGGAGCGGATCTTATCGAGCTCGGCATCCCGTTCTCAGATCTCACGGCAGAGGGCGAGGTTATACAGGGCGCGAATTTAAGAGCTTTGCGGGGAGGCATCAAGGTAAAGGATATCTTTGATATGGTCGTTCGTTTGAGAAAAGACATAACCATACCAATGGTTTTTATGACCTATGCCAACGTTGTCTTTAACGCGGGGAGCGATACTTTTATAAAAAAATGTCATGACATCGGGATCGACGGGCTGATACTTCCCGATATACCGTTCGAGGAAAAGGATGAGTTTGCGGATATCTGCGATAAATACGATGTTGATCTGATCTCGTTCATTGCTCCGACATCAGACGAGAGGATAGCGATGATAGCTAAAGAAGCGAAGGGCTTTCTCTATATCGTATCAAGTCTTGGCGTAACAGGTGTGAGAAGCGAGATCACGACAGACCTTGATTCGATCATTAAGGTCGTGAGAGAAAATACGGATATACCATGTGCGGTTGGCTTTGGAATATCGACGCCTGATCAGGCGAAGAAAATGGCAGCAGTGTCAGACGGAGCCATCGTAGGCTCCGCTATCATAAGACTTTTGGAAAAATACGGAACAGCTGCGCCGTCACATATAGGAGAGTATGTGAAGCAGATGAAGGAGGCTGTTTTGACGGCATGAGATCCATGTCAGTGTATCATTAGGGAGTTGTGGGAGTAGATCACTGCTACGGAGGGAATCTGGTATGGAGATAAGACCCGGTATTGAAGAATTAAAGGAGACAGCCTCATCCGGTGACTACGATATCGCACCAATCAGTGCTGAAATGTTATCTGATTTTACTACGCCGATCGAGGTCATGAAGATATTAAAAAATATTTCCAAGCATTGTTATATGCTTGAAAGCGCGCAGGCTGATCAGAAATGGGGGAGATATACATTCCTCGGCTATGAGCCGAAAATGGCGATCTCATGTGTGGACGGAGTGATGAGCGCCGGAGATATCACGGTAGAGACTGATGATCCTTCGGCATTTCTAAGAGATATCCTGTCAAAGCACAGAAGCCCCAAGGTAAACGACCTCCCGTCATTTACCGGAGGACTGGTGGGATATTTTTCTTTTGATTACCTTGGCTATACCGAACCCTCACTCAGAAACAGCTGCGAGGATTCAGAAGGCTTCAAGGATGTTGATCTGATGCTGTTTGACAAGGTGATCGCATTTGATTATTTCAAGCAGAAGATAATTCTGATAGTAAATGTAAGACTGGATGATATCGAAACGTCATACAGAGCCGCGGTCAGAGAGATAAAAAACATGGCAGACCTTATCAAAAACGGTGAAAAGACTGATCAGACAGGCGGCAGGTTCATGGGAGAGATCACACCTCTTTTTGACAGGGAGGCTTATGTTGATATGGTGGAAAAGGGCAAAAATTACATAAGGGAAGGGGATATTTTTCAGATAGTGCTCTCAAACAGACTGAGTGCTCCGTTTGAGGGAAGCCTTCTTGATACCTACAGACATCTAAGGACCATCAATCCTTCACCTTATATGTTTTATTTTGCAGGTACTGATGTAGAGGTGGCCGGTGCCTCGCCTGAGACACTTGTCAAGCTCGAAGACGGCGTGCTTCACACCTTCCCGCTGGCAGGGACCAGACCGAGAGGAAAGACGGAAAAAGAGGATGAGGAGCTTGAAAAAGAGCTGCTTGCCGACGAGAAGGAGCTCGCGGAACACAATATGTTAGTCGATCTCGGACGCAATGACCTGGGCAGGATATCTGAATTCGGTACAGTAGAGGTAGAAAAATACCACTCTATAGAAAGATTTTCTCATGTAATGCATATCGGCTCGACCGTGAGAGGAATGATCAGAAAAGATAAGGATGCGCTTGATGCGATAGAGGCAGTACTGCCTGCGGGAACACTCTCCGGCGCGCCCAAGATCAGAGCTTGTCAGCTGATATCAGAGCTTGAAAACAACAAAAGAGGTATCTATGGCGGCGCTATAGGCTATATTGATTTCACGGGAAATATGGATACCTGTATCGCGATCAGGATAGTCTATAAGAAAAACGGAAAAGTGTTCATAAGGAGTGGAGCAGGGATAGTGGCAGATTCAGACCCTGACAAGGAATTCGAGGAGAGCATGAACAAAGCAAGAGCCTCACTTACAGCTCTGGAGGCTGCCTGCGGAAAGGAAATATCATGAAAACACTATTGATAGATAATTATGACAGCTTTTCTTATAATCTC
>JAGBOK010000025.1 GCA_017633905.1 Eubacterium sp.
ACTATTCAAAGTCCGCAGATCTCGGTACACCGCTCGTGGTCAAAAATGACAAGCCGTTTGTCAGGACAGTTGAGGATATCAACACACCGGCGGGATACACCAGTGTGAAGGGCTTTGGCGAGAAGTCAGCGGCAAACCTAAACTCCTATACAAGAAAGAGGACCGGCTCGAAGCCTATTTATCTGCACTTTACTACCACCGGATCAGGTGATGTCGCAGAGGATGATGAGATAAATAAGGGTACGGTAAGTATGGATGAGGGGTCATACCTCTTTGACATGATCATATCGCATGAAGATACTGAAAGCGCAGCGAAGGCTGCCATCACCAGGATGAAGGGCTACAGGGTCTATGACAAAAACCTTTCGACAGATGGCAAGTTTACTTATATAGGATATGCGACCACAAAGGTGGAAAATGATGCCATCCGTGATATAAGGATAGTTCCGGCGGGCAATAACGATGTTCGTATCGGTGCCGCAAGCTATACGACCGCAGGGACATTTGACGACGGTTCGGCACTTGTATGGACGAAGTATAAGACGGCGGGTTCACCGATCTTTGCAGGGATCAATGCACAGACTAAGCTTCTTCCGCCGGAGAGTGAATATGAGCCCATCAACCTTCCCTCGGGTGGAAACGCTTTTAACATTTTTTATAAAGAGAGGAAAAAAACGCCGTTGTATCTGTACTTCAAGCCTAAAGAGACATTTACATCCGGTGAGAAATACCTTGCGGGTATCCAGATGGTCACAACGAGGAAGAGCTCAAAGACCAAGAGCATGGAGCAGTTTATGAGTGAATTGGGACTTAAGGACTATGGCGTCGAGCTGGCTCCGTTTTCCATAGCTCCGAACAAGGATGAGCATACTGCCCAGTTTAGAGATTCATGGCCTACAAGTATGGGAGAGTTTTACTATGATCCATACAAGATCCACATGGGATACAGCTATACATATAACCCTTACCGTGCGGTCTATGACATGGGTGTATATACGGCTACGACCAAGGCACCGTCACTCCAGAGGAGCATAGCCGGTGCAAAAGGGTTCTACACGGTTGCCGAGACGGTGCTCCTCAGTGACAAGGCATGCCTTGACTCACCTCTTTATCTGAGTGATCAGGATCCGAGGAGACCAACGGAAGATGAGATGATGCGTTATTCTTCAAATCTCTCCTATATCAAACCGCCGCTGGCAAGAGGCGTGATGCAGAAACACAGGGTCGAAGACAACATATCATGGAGCGAGTCACCCTTCAGACTGCAGGGACTCTATCTTCTCGGAGCTTATGACGGAGGTACTCCGCTGAAGCTTTCAGATATCAGGGTATCAAACGATGGCAGGGGGATATCGGGTTATCACAGTGTAAAGAGGTTCACTGATCCGTACTCTGCCCCCGTGAATATCGCTTATGAGTCTGATGATAAAAATGCCGCCGGAGTGTATATCTATCTGAAAGGCGCTGAAAGCACAAAACCGAAATATATATCCGCTGTCGAACTGTCGGTTTACAAAAGACCCGAGAAGGATAATGGCGAATACGAAGATCATGAAAAGCGTTATATGGACAGATTCTCAGATGACGCTGCCAAGTTGGGTCTTATCCCCAAGGTTACCGGAGAAGTTTATAACTACAACATCGCAGCCGATCAGAATAACGTATGGTACAACAAGTATGATGCGAACAACTCAGAAGCTGCATACATAGGAGTTTCACGTACCGACAACGAGAGACAGGCTATCACGGGTCTTATATTCTACAGGTCAGATAAAAGACCGGATGAAAGGATCAAGATAAACGGTGTTGAGTACCACAGGACAGGCGACAGTGTGAACGGCTACTGGCTGTATTACACCAAGAGCCCCGGTGCAAACCCGGGAATGCCGATGACAGACCTTGTCTTTGATAAAGAGCCTCTCTATGAGGGAGGTGCCACGGTAGCCGCTATCAGTACACCGGATGTATATGGGACACCTGCTTCGACATCCGACAAAAAATCATTTTTTAAAAAGGCTTTTGACCTTGCACTCGGTATGGCAGGTGCGGCAGCAGCATTGAGGCAAAAGCCGGTGAAGGTAGAGACTTCCACGGATGGAAGTAAAGAAAAGTCTTTGCTCTCAAACGCCGTATATATGTCATCGATGCCGGGGCTTCATCTTTTCGTCCACAGCAAGGCTGACACCAACGACGGAGCTATCAGCGAGATGAATATCTATAAGGCAAAGGATAAAACAGAGCTGATGTCAAGGATGATGGAGGGAGGATACAACTACTTTGTAAATGCGAGCCTCAATATAAATGCCGGTGGCGACGCTATCTATCTTGTCTACAAGATGATCGATAAGGATGCCATGGCTGAGGCTGCCGAGAGCGCAGGAAGCAGTGACGGGTTATTTGCGGATGGAGATGCAGAAGCTGAGGACGAGGACTGGTCGGGCTTTAACATGGATTTTGACGACATCGTGTTGGCAGAGGATACTATCCATGACATCGTCTGTGTTGTAGGCGGCACTCCCGTAAAAGAGATAAAGCACAACGGAGTTACCTACAAGCTCGTATCTGATATCTCCATGAACTCAGGGACATCAGGCAGGACGATATATCTCTATGAGACCATATCGGACACTCTGACTATCGACGGCAAACAAACGAAGGTATCTCCTCTTAGCAATGTTGTTCTGTGTACAGGGTATGCTGTCCCATCCAGAAGGAATCAGAGCAATCCGTACGGCACATGGGAGGAGCTTCTTGACACGACCGGCAAATATGTCGATGTAAATACAGGTGTATTTGTCAAAGCAGATGAAGGAAATCATGTAAGAGGCTGCAGGGCGTATCTTTTTGTACACCGTTACGATCAGTCGGTAAAGCCCGGTGCCGAGATAAAAAGAGGCGAGGTATCAGAGACGATCAATTACGGAGATATTTATATGGCGAGCTGATGGACATCTGATGGACAGGGGATGGTAAGATATTATTTGTAGGGTAAGGAAATATATCCGAGGAGGTATGCCATGAGAAAAATAACAAAAATAGCTGCCATATCAGCCATGTGTCTAAGTCTCGTGTTGCTCTCACCTGTGATAAAGATAAAAGCTGCGCAGGGAGTCGATGCAACAGGGATAGATGTTTCCGGTCTTGAGGGCGCTACTGACATCGTCTATATGGGTGATAGTCTCGAGGGCGTGAATGAGATCGGCGCAGAACCGATATCGGGGATCTACTTCTCATCGGATAAGGATTCACTTCCGCTCGCGAATAACGGAGCTACTCCGGTGCTTGATGATGAGCGCAAACTCGTCAGGTTCAATTATGGAGACGATAGCGGTTATATCATGTATATATATAAAAACAGCTGGAAACCGTATATCTCTGATATAAAGATCGTTAAAGCCGGATCAAAGGAGGAGGCTGCAGAGACTCTCCTCGGGGAGGGCTGCAGCTATTATATAGATAAGAACTACTCTGATGCCGGCGGCTACCTGATGATAGGATATATGAGAACAGATGACGAGTCGGAGGCGATAACGGATATCATTGGTTTTAAGGGATCAGGGGATGGCGCTGATGATCCCGGAGCTGCCGATATCATGGGATATGATAAGGTGTCCGATGAAAAGATCGCAGGACATACCCTGTATGTTTCGAGAGAATCAGCCATCGGAAATCCCGTATGTGATCTGGATGCCTTCGGAGAGGCATCAGGCATCACTGTTACGCCAAAGATGCTTGCGGGTTTAAGACTTTCAAGGGGCGATGCAAAGGCAAAACAATATATCATAGCTGACGATGGATACAAGTCATTCGTTGATAGTGATGAGGAATATATAATTGATGGTGTCAAGACATCGGACGGTATGGATATCGGGATCTCGCTGGCATCAAAGAAAGACGGACTAAATGAGAAGAACATTCAGAAAAAAGAGCTTTTAGATACATATTTTAATGTATCATCGGGCGGCGGAGAGGCTGCCGCAGAAGGTGAAGAGGCTGTAGTCGCAGAAAGTGAGGAGGCAGCAGCCACAGAAGAAGAGGCTGAAAGTGTCGCAGGGACGGACAGTGAGGAATATGCTGAGGATATCATCAATATAGGAGGAGAAAATACGGAAGATACATCTGATGAACAGACCACGTATATAGCCGGGGAAACAGAGTTTGATACCCTGACGGATGAGACATATGAAAATGCTCCGATGACATCAGATGGTACGGAGGAAAACGCAGATGATACCGAGGGTACGGAAGGTACCATATTAAGTATACTTGGCGGTACGGGGGCTTCGGTGTTCTTTGTGGTGATCCTGGGTATCGCCGTAGTGATCCCCATAGCAGCTGTAATTGTCAATAAAAAGCTAAGGAAAGACAAAATGGAGGGATAAGCCCATGAAAAAGAAGATTATTGTAAATAGCCTGATGCTTCTGGGACTTTCGTTTTTTTTATCCCTTGGATGTCTGATGGATGGGAAAGGAGCTCTGGCAGCCGGCAAGGAAGTAAATATAAGTGTAGAAAAAAATGAGGCTGTTATCTACACTGAGTCCGGAAAAATGGTTCCTTTTACGTCATTAGACCAGGCTGTTTCGGAAGTTGGCAGATATCCCGGATGTACGGTTAAGGTTTGGAAGGATAACGTTAACAGAAAATCCCCATTGAAGCTGTCAGGAAGTAACTATACTCTTGACTTAAACGGATATGTTCTTGCGAGAGACAGGGCAAATTATGCGGACAGGGGAGAGGTCATCACCATCAAAACGGGAGCGGATGTGAAGATCGTGGATTCAAGGCCGGATGCAGCACATTTCTTCTATAAAGATCCGGGTGGTTTGATCACGAAAGGATCCAGTAAAAACTCGGCGGGTGGGATCCATATAGAGAAGAATGCCAACCTCACGATGACAGGAGGTACCATAGCTGACTGCAGATCAAAATACGAGGGAGCAGGACTCAGGAACGAAAACGGACGTGTATGGCTGAACGGTGTGACCATCAAGGCAAATATATGTGAGGACAACGGCGGCGGTATTATCCATATGGGCGGATTCATGGTGCTCACCGACTGCGTCATAGAAGGCAATTTGTCGAAAAAAAGCGGCGGCGGTATGATGATAAAAGGAGAAAACGTCGAGTTTCACGACTGCACCATAAAGAACAATCAGGCAATAGACGATGGCGGTGGCATCACGGTCAGACAGGACAAGGTCTACATCGACGGCGGATATATGACCGGAAACCATGCAAAGCACGGCGGTGGTATCTATGTGGATTCATACCGCGATATCAATATCCAGGGACGCCTGATCATCGACGGTAACAAGGGCGGTGGCAATGTGAACGAAAATCTGTATCTGCAGGATGGCACAGCTACAAGCGCACGGATATATGACGGCGGACTTCTCCCGGGGTCACGGGTGCTGATAGTCAAGTCAGGCAGCAGTGATGCCAGTTACAAAGCCGTGATCGGTGCGAGTGAATATGAATGGGAAAACGGACTTTTAGCTGTTGATGAAGGCAGGGGCTGGTTCGGTAAAACATCAGAGAAAAAAGAGGTTTTCATGGCGACTGCCGTTGACCGGTACGGTTGGGGGATACTTCTTTTTATAGTTCTCGAACTGATAGGAGTTGTTATTATGTTCAGACTGACGCTGTTTAGAAAAAGAGCGGAGGATAAAAACAGTGAAGATATCAACTGAGACTGTAACACTCGTAGTTCTTGACTGTGCGTTGATATCGCAGCTTTTCGGACTGTGGATAGCTGTCATGGTGGATGAATATATCTCTGTGAAACGAAGAAGGCTGATGCTCTTTATCATAGGAGTTGTCAGTCTGCTTCTCTTGCAGGAGCATTTTAATAATGCCGCTTATGGCAACCTGTTTCACAAGATTGTGGCTGTCGCCGGATATTCACTCAGACCGCTTGTGATCGTTTTATTTATGAAGCTCCAGAAGCCGGAAAGGTCGATGCGGCTTTGCTGGTGGATTGTGATTTTCAACACAGCAGTACATATGACTACATTTTTCTCCGGTATTTGCTTTGATTATGATCCGGATGGAAGTTTCACAAGAGGTCCTTTGGGATATACGAGCTTTGTTGTGAGCGGTATTTTGCTGCTTGTTCTTGTGGTGGGGGGATTTCGAGAATTTGCCCCGGACAGGAAGGGAGATTATCTGATCCCGATATTTGCTTTTTTCTTAGTTGCCTTTGCAACAGCAGCGGATGTCGTGATAGATATAGAGATACCACTTTCTTTTCTGATAGTGGCCATGGTCTGTGACTGTGTTTTATATTACATATATCTTCATATGGCATTTATCCGCGAACATGAACACGAGCTCGAGGACGGTCAGAGGATCCGCATTATGATGAGTCAGATACAGCCTCACTTTCTCTACAATACGCTTGCAACGGTGCGGGCTTTGTACAGAAAAGATTCTGAGCTTGCGGATGATACGCTGGAAAAATTCGGGATCTATCTGAGACAGAACATGGATTCTTTGGACAAGCCGAGCCTGATACCGTTTGCAGATGAGCTGGAACACACGAAGATCTATGCGGACATAGAAAAGATCCGCTTCCCGGCTATCGATATCCGCTATGATATAGAGGATGATGATTTCAAGGTGCCGGCGCTTTCTATCCAGCCGCTGGTTGAGAATGCCATCAGGTATGGTGTGAGGATAAGAGAACACGGACTGATCGATGTCGAGGTGAGAAAAAAACGCTACGGTCACAGGATCATCATTCGTGACAATGGCAAAGGATTTGATCCCCAGGCACCGCTGTCAGAAGAACGCTCACACATCGGACTGCGAAACGTCATGGAAAGGATAGAAAAAATGTGCGGGGGAGATATGAAGATCGAAAGTAAAATAGATGAGGGAACCACGATCACGATCCGTATTCCATACGCAGGAGAATCCCTGTAGAGAGGATGCGAGGAGTTTCATTGCTTTTTATGGCTGTCATCACAAACAGACAGTATTATTCCTGATCTGTTTGTATCGGCAGCTTTCTTTTTTTTCTTTGTTTTCTTGCAGTACGGTTGATCGGGATATAGGCTAAAAGAGGAAGTATAACGGCGAAATATTTGTAATCTGACATCACTATCGTGTTGTAGATGGCATGGTAGGTTATCGCCATCATCAACAGGGCGATCGTCCCGCATACAAACAGCTTTTTCTTTTTGTGGACAGAAGACATCCCAAGACCGACCGCGACCGTGCAGATACTGTGCATCAGACCGGCTCCGAAGCCTCTGATCAAAGCCCAGACGATGTCTATATCTTCCAGATTCTGTACTAAAACAGTCATATTTTCCATGATGGCAAATCCCAGTCCCAATGCGAAGGAGATCTGGATCAGTGTGGCACGGTTATCTGAGATAACAAATGCAAAGTAGAGTATCGGCAGGGCTTTCAGGATCTCCTCAGTGATGGGAGATATGGACGTGCAAAAGGACACCATGTCATCGAAATAAGGATACAGCACACCGTTCAGCTCCGAAGCCACAAGACAGACCGTGCTGCCGATCAGGACAAAGCCCATCACCAGTCTGGATCTGTGCTGAAGAAGAGAGAGAGACATCAGCATAGGCACCATCAGGCAGATGAAAACGGCATATACTATATTGTCCATTTGCCAACCCCCTTCCTAACGATAGGAACCAGAAAAGGTATTATGAGTCCCTGTATGAATGTGACGGCCATATACAGATGTGTCAAATTCATATATTCAGAAATAAATTCCATGCACACAAAAACGGTATAGATGAGAACCATGGTGTTGTACGGACGAAGGGATTTAACAAGCCCGTCATTTACATCATAGATGATGATGTGTTTGAAGCTGTAGTAGCTGCATGGGAGTACAACGATGACCATGATGATAAGACCTACACGGATATTAAGTATATCCACGGCAAAAAAAGGAATGCTGTAGAGTCCAAGCATGGTGAGGGGTGCGATCAGGGAGATTATCCTTGTCGGTATGAACCTCCTATTGCCATCATCCACCAGCGAATCTATCTGTCCGTAGTTTGCCGATATCAAAAAGAGAAAAGCTCCTGCCAGCGACAGCAAAGCGACATCGAACCCGAGCCTCATCTCGCTTTGTGTCAGGATATAGATAACCTGAAAAAGCCTGTCAAACATCATGCAGGCGATCCCGCACACGACCAGCTGTGCGTAGAGAGGACCTTTATTCTTGAAAAACCTGTTTACGCCCCATATAAAACCGATCGTGGCGCAGACCAGTATCCAACTGTTTGCGATCAGTATTAATCTCATGATTCCTCCTGCTCCGGAGCAGTACCTGCGGGGTATCCTGGGAAAGACTCCGGCTGCATCCTGTTTCAATTCCACGCAGATATTATACAAAAAAGACCTCGCAAATGCAAGGTTTTTGTAAAAATTACGTTATTATTTACAAAAATCTGTTGCTATGTTTATAAGTATTCTGTTATAATTATGTTATTATTGACGGATGATGGCTGTGCCTGGAGTGACAGCCGGATTATTTCAAGACGGCAATGTGAAATATGGTAAAGACGCTGCACCGGGTTTTGGAGGGAAATAGTGAAAGTAATATGTGTAGATGACGAGAGAATAATCATGGAAGATAATATGTTACTGGTCAAAGAGCTTGATGAGATCGATGAAGTGGAGGGCTTCACATCAGCATTAAAGGCGCTTGATCATGTAAAGCATGAAGGTGCGGATATTGCCCTTTTGGATATCGATATGCCGGATATGAACGGACTGATGTTGGCGGCGAAAATCAAAGAGGCGTCTCCTCATACCGCCATTATTTTTCTGACAGGATTTTCAGAGCATGCTTTGAAGGCGATCGAGATGCACGCCTCAGGGTATCTGGTGAAGCCGGTGAACAAAAACAAGCTAAAAGAAGAGATCGACTATGCCATTGAATCCATGAAAAAGTCAGATGATACCGGTGGAAACGGTGATGGGGGGGAATATTTTTATACAGACCTTCGGAAACTTTGATGTACTTATCGATGGGAATCCGGTGCATTTTTCCAGTGCCAAAAGCAAGGAGCTCCTTGCGTATCTGGTCGACAGACAGGGGTCTTTGGTGACGAGAGCAGAGGCATTTGCGGCATTGTATGAGGATGAGGACTACACAAGAAGCAGACAAAAGATGTTTGATGTGGTCGTAAGGAGATTAAAAGCCAACTTAAAAGAGGCGGGGATCGAGGATATCTTTGATATGCAGCGGGGCTCCATGTCGGTGGTAAAGGATAAATTTGGCTGTGACCTGTATCGGTTTTTGGAGGGAGATATCCGTACTGTCAATTCCTACAGAGGTGAATATATGAGCAGCTACGAGTGGGCGATGTTTACGGAGGGACTGTTGTCACAGGAGAAGTATTAGTCTCTTGGTGCCGGAGCAGGGTGGAGTGTATGGAACTATACGGAAAAGTCTGAAGTTATTTTTTTCGTGAAAGCATCCTCATGGAGTTTAAGATCGCAATAACGGCTACGCCTACATCAGCAAATACCGCAAGCCACATGTTTGCGACGCCAATGGCTCCAAGGAGCAGGATCGCGAACTTTACGCCCAAAGCAAATACTATATTTTCCCTGACGATCCGCATTGTTTTCTTTGCGATGCGGATCGTCTTTGCTATTTTAGACAGCTTATCATCCATGATGACTATGTCGGCTGCCTCTATCGCCGCATCAGAGCCCATGCTTCCCATTGCGATACCTACGTCAGCTCTCATGAGAACGGGAGCATCGTTGATCCCGTCACCCACGAAGGCAAGGGCGCCGGTTTCGGAAGCATGGATGTTGTTAAGGAGCATTTCTACGGCACTCACCTTGTCGGCAGGCAGCAGCTCTGCCCGTACCTCGTCTATTCCGGTGTCTGCTGCCACATGCTCTGCAACAGCTCTGTTGTCCCCGGTAAGCATTACTGTTTTTGTTATCCCGGCAGCCCGCATAGCCTCAATGTCGCCTTTTACATTTTCTTTTACCGTATCTGATATGACTATGGCGCCGAGATATTCTTTTCTGTCAGCATTTGCAAGATAGACTATGGTTCCCGTTGTCATACACGGTGTGTAGGGTATATCATTATCCTTCATCAGTTTGTCGTTGCCGGCGAGAAAACGCATGCCTTCAAAGACCGCACTGATCCCGTGACCGGAGTATTCCGTCACATCACTGACCAATGAGAGATCGACCGGGATGTGGTATTCATCTGTAAAGGCGGTACGGATCGAGGCAGCTATGGGATGATTGGAATAGCCCTCAATATGCGCGGTGATCCTTAGGATGTCAAGAACGATCTCGGAAGGTTCCGTGTCGTCAGATGAAAAATGTACCGATCCTTTTGCGGGATGGATCTCCGTGACGGAAAAATCCCCTATGGTAAGAGTTCCTGTCTTATCAAAGACTACGGTTTTTACATCTGCTGCCTGTTCAAGATAGTTGGAGCCCTTGATGAGAACGCCGATCCGTGATGCGGCTCCGATCCCGCCAAAAAATCCCAAAGGTACTGATATGACAAGGGCGCAGGGGCAGGATATGACCAGAAAGATACATGCTCTTTCTATCCACATACCCCATCCGCCGCCGGTGACGATCGGTGGGATCACGGCAAGTAAAACCGCTCCTATGGTAACTATGGGAGTATAGAACTTTGCAAAGCGGGTTATAAAGTTCTCGGTCCTTGCTTTTTTGGAAGAGGCATTTTCTACAAGCTCCAATATCTTTGCTACCGTAGAATCGTCAAACTCTTTGGTTGTTTTGATCTTTAGGGTTCCTTCGCCGTTGATACATCCGCTTATGAGTTCATCTCCCCTGTGTACACTTCTTGGCACGCTCTCGCCTGTGAGAGCAGCAGTATCAATGAAGGAATCCCCCTCCGTAACAACACCGTCAAGAGGGATCCTCTCACCCGGCAGAACGGTAATAACAGTTCCCACCTCAACATCATCCGGATCGACCTTTTCTAACTCTCCGTTTTTCTCTATATTGGCATATTCAGGCACTATTTCCATCAGTGAGGAGATAGACTGTCTTGATTTGCCGACAGCATAGTTTTGAAAAAGCTCACCGACCTGGTAAAACAGCATCACGGCAACAGCCTCTTCATACTCGTGTACACCGAACGCCCCAAATGTTGCTATCATCATAAGGAAGTTTTCATCAAAGACCTGCCCGTGGCTTATATTGACAAAGGCTTTCCTGAGAACGTCATATCCTATGATCAGGTAGGGCACCAGAAAAATAACCATTTTGACATACCATGGCAATTCCTCTAGGACACCGGTGTGTTCAAGAATAAAAAGAGGTATAAAAATAATTCCCGATATGATTATCCTTATCAACCATTTTTTCTGTCTGTCTGTCATGATGTGTCCCCCTTTCAGTTACTATTCACGGCTGATGGATATACATACAGGCACTGAATGCTTGCATTCATGTACCTGTATGTATATCCATCAGGCTGAAGGCTGTCACTCCCCTACATAAGGGATTCAGCCGCGAAGCGGCAGTAGAGCACGGAGCATGGCGAAGTGCGGGAATCCCGCATGCAGTGGAGTGACAGCCGTGAATAGTAATCCCCTTTCAGTTACTATTCACGCCGGCAGGATGACCTGACAGTCAGGCTCAACCTTCGCGATGCATTTTATTGCCTCTGCCACGATGTCATCAAATCTGTCATCATCCGCTTCGATCATCATTTTCTGCGTCATAAAACTGACAGAAGCATCTGTTACACCATCTATCTTTTTGATGGCTTCTTCCATTTTGGCGGCGCAGTTGGCACAGTCAAGATCCTGTAGTTTAAATTTTTTCTTCATGGTAATTACCTCCGTAGTATGAAATATTAGTCAAACACATGAACAACTATTCATATATTTATAATACTCCTTTTTTTATATATTGTCAAGCATTTCCGTGCTGTTTTTTTTCTCATGACTTGATATAATCCCTTTTTTGTGTTATAATGCTCTTCATGTGAATGTCAGGAGGTCGTGAAAATGGACAATCGCTCTATGATGACGCTGGCTGATGGTCTGAACTCGGAGTTTGACAGGCTGGTAGGACTGCAGAGTCAGTCAGGGCGCATCAATAAAGAACTATACAATAAATATGATGTAAAGCAGGGGCTCAGAGATGCGAACGGCAGAGGAGTCCTCACCGGGCTCACGGAGATCGCTGAGGTCATAGGAGTCATAAAAAAAGACGGGAAAGCCGTACCGTGCGAGGGTCTTCTTCATTACAGGGGCTATGATGTCTACAGGCTTTTGAAGGATGTAAGGCACGAGAGATACAATTTTGAAAAAGCAACATATCTCCTTTTGTTTGGAAAGCTTCCCGATGAACAGGAGCTTGCGGGATTTCTGAATATTATAGCTTCACTCAGGGAGCTTTCGGGATCATTTGTCAGGGATGTCATTATGAAGGCACCGAGTGAGAACATCATGAACGCCCTGCAAAAAAGCGTGCTGACTCTGTATTCCTATGATGATGCACCTGATGATATTTCCGAGGAAAATGTATTAAGGCAGTGCTTACAGCTTGTGGCTATGTTCCCACTTTTGGCGGTATACAGCTATCAGGCATATCGATATGATCACGGCG
>JAGBOK010000026.1 GCA_017633905.1 Eubacterium sp.
CTTCATTTTTCTTCACAGTCTTTTTTGCAAATGCAGTGTCTGCACCATATGATGGCGACATGCCTATAACAAGTGCTCCTGCCACTACAAATGCCGTGATTTTTTTGATGCTTTTCATTTTTTCACCTATCCCTTTCATAAGATTGATGGATTTTTTTTTGAGAGTACAATTATGTTACAAAGCTAAAAAAAAACACACAATTACTTTTTCGTATTGTATGTCTTGATTATAATATAGCGTAATTTGTAATTATATCGTTTTTATGTAAATACTACAATTTTCATGACCTCATCAAAACGGTGAAAAATTAATAGAATCATTCATCGTTATGAAGTGTTCTGAAATGTTCTTTTTTATATTCTGTCGGTGATACCCCGATCTGTTTTTTGAAAACCTCCGTGAAGTAGCTTTGGGAAGGAAATGCGAGGATCTGTGCTATGTCGACCGGTTTGCTTTCGGAATATATGAGCATGTTTTTGGCTGTTTCTATTTTTTTATTTCTGATATATTCACTGATGGATACTCCGACCTCTCTTTTGAACAGTCTCGACAGATAGCTCGGATCAAGATGCACATGCGCCGCCAGTCTCTCGACCGTGATCCTCTCATGAAGATTATCATATATGTAGTCGATACACTGCGCGATCTGTTCGGAGCATATGGAATTCTTCCGAAGCTCATGCATATGAGTTGCATAGTCAACACACATCACAGGATGCAGCTTTGTTATTTGTACCGGCTGTTTGCAGCGGTCAGCCTTCAGAATATAATAGTCACTGAGTCCGTAGGCTTCGGAAAGATCCATACCACCCTCAATACAGTATCTTGCAACCAACGCCGTAGTCACGACAAAATGATATTTGAGATTTTGAAGTTTATCGTCCGAGAGATGACCAAGCCCCTCCTTGTCGACGAGGGGCTCTTTGCAAAGTTCTTTAGTTCTTTCTATGTCTCCGCTTTTTATCGTATTATAGAATTCAATCTCCGGATTGTAGGGGGCTCTTAGGAAATTATTCTCTCTCTGGATGAATTCACTGTAGAATTTTTCTTTGTTATCGTCCATAGCAGACCTCCCTCACAAATAGCGCAACACCTCATCAAGCACCGGCTGCATATGTTCGTCCACAAACCCGAAATCAAGTCCTCTGTATGTCCATGCCGCACGACCGATACCATATTTATCAAATACTTTGTGTATTGTCTTGTACCAGTTTAATATTTCATCCGGTGCCGCAAGGTCGATCACTCCGTATTCACCGCAGTAGAGCGCTACATTTCTCTCATCAGCGATCTTTACGGCATCCGCAAATATTTTCTCATAATATTTCTCACTAAAGCCGTCGGACGGATCCACATCATCAAGTCCCACCGTTGCCTGATCCATATATTTTTCCGTGGCTTCCATCATCTCACCATAGGTCGCACTTATCGATATTCTAAAGCTCTCATCCATTGTGGGAACCCAATATGCGCCCTGGTGGGTAAAGATCAGCGGCTCATAGCAGTGAAACGTATATATTATATTGTCATCATCAGGTCTTACAAGATCTTTTAGCGCATCTATTCCATTGTTGTGATAACCGCCAAACATGATCTGAATACCGGGAGCTTTTTTTCTGATCCTTTTGATACATTCGAGGATTATGGCATTCCATGAATCAGAATAGGCTTCATCCGTAACTTCATTCAAGAGCTCAAATACCAGCATATCCGAGTTGCTCCCATACAGTGATGCCAACATCTCCCATAGCTGATAGAAGCGCTCCTGATAATCGAGATTTGAGAAAAACAGACCACCCTCATCATAATCATCAAAGCTGTAGCCGTATGTGCTGTGGAGATCAAGTATCATGTTAAGCCCGTATTTCCCACACCATTTGACAGCATTGTCTATATAAATAAGGTTCTCAGTCTTGTAGCTTCCATCTTCATTCTCCAACAGATTGTAATCGATCGGGATCCTCACATGATCTAAGCACCAATCACTCACTATCTGAAAATCGTTCTCAGTGATCTTATTGTCATATGTCTCCTTTTCATGATCACACTGTGAGAGCCAGCCTCCGAAATTGATCCCTCTCTGATATCCGATCAGTTTTTTCATAATCTACCTCCGACACGGTTTTACTGATGTAAAATGCAGCCTCCATGACCATGTAGCCGCTTTCCGAATTGATCTTTAGTTACATATGGGATACTCTGATCATATCATTATTCCCATACTATCAGTTTATACCGGTCGAAGGTTTTTTTATATCGTATTCATGTAAAAAATACAAGTTTCATGTCTTTGTGTGTCTGTATGACCGAGAAGTGGTTTTGAGAAAAACACCTGGAAATCTGCTTTTTATCAGGCTTCCGTAAAGGTTATATCTGTCTTGCAGTAGTAGATGGTATCATCATCCTTGACGGCAACATAACTACAGAGCATGGAATCCGCTGTCGTTATGGGGTCCTTTTTTACCCAGCCGATATCCCAGTTCCCTTCAGAATCCTTGGTTGTGTCATATACGAATCTTCCGACCGGTGCCTCGATGATCGACTTGTTGGTGGATGATGCATTCATATCCCAGTTGCATGAGAGCACAGGCATCAAGCCGTCCTGATAGAAGGAGGACACCTTGGCAGAATGTACCTTTACAGTCGGAAAGACCGGAGTGACATCTACGGTAAACGAGCCTGTAATATTTGTGTTTTTCTCGGGGACGAGCTCTGAGCCTGACCTTGTATCATCGGGCTCAAAACCTCCGGTCGTTATGGCGAATTTTACCTGACAGTTCTTTCCTGACACAGCGTAGTAGGTATCTACATCGGGTCTTCCCTCAACGACATATCTCTCATCTGCATTAGAGATCGTATATATCTTGGCAGAAGTTCTGTGTATTCCGTAGGAGCTGTCGCTAGCACTATTTGCTGCGGAAAAGCCATATCTTCTTATATCATAGAGTGTGGCGAAAGATTTTACATCTTTGTTGATCTCAGATTCGTTCTCATCCTCATTGTCACCATCATTCCCATTTTGATTTTCATCACTGGTATTATCGTCATCTGAGGATGAGGCTTGCGGATCATCAGAGACAATAGCTGCATACTTCCCATTGAAGTTAAGCGTCATTATCACTTCTTTCAGTCTTGTGGCAGCGGTGGCTCGCAGGACAAATTCGAGTTTGTTGTTTGCATATATTCCGCCTATATAGTAGTTGCCTGTAGACACCCGATCATTATCTCCACCTTGTTCTTGATCATTTTCTACATATCTCACATATCCGGCGAATTTACCATTTACCACGGCATAGAGTCTTGCATAGCAGTAGGATGATGTGACCTTCTTTGGAGCTTCTGCCTTGTAGGTAACAGAGAAAATACCCAAAGAGGATTTGATGCCACCTTCGGAATCAGGCGAGAAGTATGCATTGCCATTTCGAGCTGTATCAGATTCCAGTTTTTCAGCCTCTACAAATTCCTTCCCATACAGATTTTCAACCACGATCTTGCACGTGCCGGATCTTGTGATATCCGCATTGTCCGCAGAGGTCACTTCAGCCTTTAGGGTATAGGTGGCGGCAGGAAGCCCCATGCGGTAAAGATCATTTCGCCATCATCTTTTTTTTCAAAGAGTCCCGATGACATGATCTTAGCCTTTTGCTCGTCCGTAAAAGAAGTGTTTGACCATTCTTGTTGCGTATATTTTTTAAAATCAGCCGGTTTGGCTCCCGATATCGACTGCAGGGTGATGACAGGAGTTGAATAGGATTCGGGATCGGCTTTGTTTCCCTCAGTATCCGTAACCGAGATATCGATCCTTGACTTGTAGTCTTCATCATAGACATTTGTCATTTTGGCAAATTCAGACTCGATCTTTACACTTCTGATAGGAGGTCTTTCCTTTACTTTGACGCCCACTATATAAGATGATTGTACACCGTTGGATGTGCAGATGACATTTAAGTTGGTGTCTCCGACCTTGTTGCCGCTAAATCTTATCTGTGCGTATCTTTCGGTATTTCTGATGACTTCTGCATCGCAAACGGCTCGGTTTGCAGGTACGACCGAGTATTCATCGTAGGGGATCACTGCATCGTTCTCATCTGTGGCACAGAAGAAAAGATTGTTGTTTTCTTCGTTCAAATAGCAGACAGGTACGGAATTGCTACCGCCATCATAGAACATGGCACAGCCATCCTCGTCATCATCCCAGGTTTTTCTGCTTGATTTTGATGCGACAAGATGCAGAGGTGTTCCGATCTTTGCCGTGGGAGCAACACAGGTTATCGTGGTCGGTGTGCTGATGATATCCTTTTCTCCGTCTGCTCCGGAGTTGTAGGTCACGGTCACTTCTGAGCGCTGCCCCACGGAATCGAAAGTTATCGTTGTTTGGGATGCTCTTGAATTGTCAAATGAAGTGTGATCTCCCTTGGCTTCAATGGAGCAGGTCATATCAAGACGGTTGGCACCCGTGACATCGATCCCCGATCCGTCGATCAGGGTAAACTCTATCGGAGTAGCGACATTTTTCTCTGCCATGGATGTGGATATAAAAATAGATTCGGGCTTTCCGACATTCATCACCTTATCGACTGTTTTTCCATTGTAGGAGAAACGGTACAGCCCTTTATCGGTGAATGCTTTTGCCAAGCTTGCAGTGACTGTAAGTCCGTCTTTGGATGTTATGATCTCATTGACGGAAATGTTTTGTATGCTTTCTTTTTTTTCATTCAAAAGATCAATACCAAGATCTTCTCTCTTTATCTCTTTTTCTACAAGAAATGTATCTGTATCGAATATAAACTCAACAGCGTCAGACTTGGTCTGATTGATGTCTGTCAGCACGGCTGCAGCCGGGGTGACAGGAGCTGTAGTTGGCAAAACAGAGGGTGAGGGAGTGGTGCTTGTTGCCGGTTCTGCAGTCTGAGTGGGTGCCGGTGTTGGTGATGAAGCAGTGCTCTTTTTAACGCTCACCTTCAGAATCAATTTGTGATTTTTCGTTCCATTTAGGCTTTTCTTTAGCTTCAGAGTCACTTTTATCCTTGCCTTGCCCTTTTTTTTGGCGGAGACAGTGATGGCTGTTTTACCGTTTGCTTTGGCGGCTGCCACCTTTTTTTGAGTGGATCTGACGATGATTTTTTTTATTAATTTCTTTTTGATCCCTTTTATTTTGACAGTCTTTTTCTCGCCAACTTCTATATTGATCTTTGATTTTGCAAAGTGCGGACCGGTTTTCGCAAGAGCTGTCGATACGGGCATTGCAGACAAAACCAACGACAGAGTCAGGGCACCTGTTATTCCTGTCTTTATGGTTCGTTTTAAATAATTATTTGTCATTATGACTCCTTTCTGGTGATTGGTTTTATATTTCTTCTATATTTCTATGATAGAGATATGGTATAATATTTTTCTATATGCCAACATTATTCTATTTTCTGGGACCCAGAAATCTATCTCCATTAAGGTGAATCATATGATCCGGCATATCCGCTATCCAGACCTCAGTATCCCATGCAAGTGAATCAGCAAACTTCTTATATGTTGAAAAATCCAAAAACGCAGTCACAAAAATTTTTCCTGACTTTACATTGTTGGTCATATCTGTAATCTCAATGATTCTCTTGGGATCCATCGGACCTACTGATGTAACCGATTCAACAAAATATATCCAGTCTTTAGTTTCATTATATAAAATGACATCGGGCATTTTATCATGAAGAGTTATTGAAAAGCCAAGTTTATCAAGTTTGTCAATATTTTTAACCAAATCCTTCCTTGTGGTATCTCCAACATACAGGCATTCCGAACCCGGCGCAAAGCGAGGGGCAAACTCTTCAATAATTGCTTTTTGAAGTTCATTATGCTTTCCGATAGAAAAATGAAAGTCTGAACCATTTATCTTTATAGGTATCATGGTCATTTTCTTCTTTGAAGCATAGATATCAATCAGTTTCTCGTGATATGCAAGAAAGCGGTTCATCTCCTTTTTGGCATTATTGCTTCCCCATGCTTTAAGAACCTTAAGTGTTTCATCTGTAATGCGATATCTGTAATTGGGGCTGTTGGTAGCTTTTCCATTATCCTCTATAAGAGCCGCTGTTCTGAATCTATGCATAGCATGTTTTCTAAAAGTTTCCCTACTGTTTTCTGCATAAGTTGTTCCATAATACAGATTAGAAAAAGCTATAATATCATGAATTCTAATCCATTCGTTTGATGCGTTCTCCCAGTCGTCATTAGGCTTAATACCTGCCATTGCAAGTATGCTTAAAGCGCAGATATCTGCCTGTTGTGCTTTGGGCATACCAACGTTTGCAAGAAATTCTTTCGCCTCATTAAGCTTAGGCATATGCTACCTCCGTTAATATGCGGTCACAATTGTCTGTAGATAGGTCTGATGTTACGAGGACTCTCTCTCCAATTCTTTTTATCATATTTGCCGGCGGTACAGGTATATTATTGATCTCTGTACTGTTAACCTGTGTACTGCCATTTAGGATACGATAATACATATCAAACAAAGTAGAATTAAGTAGGGCATAAACACCATACGTTGTCAGATCATCCATTTCGCTGCCATCTACCCTGTCAACAAAATTAATCTTGTTCTGAGTCCCTATGAATTTATATTCCTTAAAATCATCAGGCGAATAAATCCCACACTGAAGACGTCGTTTTTCCTCTTTTGCCGTAAATCTTTTTATAAAAACATAATTTTTGTTTTTCTGTATAAGACCGGGTTTTTCATCTACGATCCAGTCATACTCTTTGCCGGATGGTTGGTGATCAACCCGACCATTCCTTATATGTTGGCTATAGAACAATGGGAGTATATGATCACCCGGTTTCTTCCTTAACTCGTTCCACTGTCTAAAATCGACAACTATACCGGTTTTCATCTTTAAACCCTCATCAGGCAGTGTGGTATTATATGTATTGATTTTTTTTATGACCTCAATTTCCTTATCACAAGTTGGCAGATAAACATACAGATCATCGCCTGCCACTACTGCATCATAAGGAACATATAGTTTTGTGATATCAGCAAAATCGTTACAGCTGTTGCTCGAGGTGATCAATACCTCATCAGGCTTTTGACTACAACGTTTGACCTTTATGATCATTGTTTCTTGCAAGACTTCCTCAGAATTAAATACCTTATCCCTGCTTACGAACAGATGTATCTGTTCTATTTTACCTTCTGTAAGCAGATATTTTCTGAATGCTTTAAAATATGCTCCTGATGTCCAACTTCTCGGAATAATATAAACCATCTCCGCTTCCGGCTTAAGATTAAAAAGTGACATAGAGGCAAACAGAAAATAAAGGTTTGGAGCACCATGAACGACACTCGGCATTGATATAGCCGCAGGATGGTCTCGCATCACTCTTAAATATGGGGGATTCGCTATAATAAAGTCATATTTAAACGGTTTTTCTTTAGAAAAAAGATTTTTATTAAAATCATTGCTTTGGGAAAGTATGTAATCTTCCTCCAAAACACGATAGTCTATTTGATCAGGATACTCGTTTTTGACATATTCAAGGTTGTTTTTGAGTATAGGCAATACTTCAGGATCTGTTTCATAACAGGTAAGGGAAACTCTTATTCCTTTTGCCATCGACACAAGCTTTTCGAGAAAAGCTGTGGATAATATGCCTGTACCCGCTCCCGGATCAAGAACTGTAACATACTCTTTGCAATTATTCAGATCAAACATATCAGCCATAAATCTTGCTGTTTCCACGGAGGTAAAGAACTGTCCCTTTTTTTTTCTCATGCTCTTAGGCATATTCTCTAAAAATCTCATGGTTTGATCTGCAACATGATCTAACATAACCTGTCCTCTCGTTTCATCATGTGTTTTGTTCAAGCTTACTATAGCTCTACTCTGATCTCTAATAAGCTCATATATAGAAACTATATGTAAGATTATATCATAGATGATAAAAATTGTAAATCAGAATTTCATTTGAGTTTACTGTTACTGTTCACGAATAGTTACAGTTTACTTTCTCGTGACTGAAGAAAGTGCATAGGTGATCAGCAATACAAAAAAAGGGAGCTGCAGAATCCGCAGCCCCCTCTTTTACATATCTTTTTTCTGTCAATACACCTGCTGTATCAAACCAAAGTAGTTTCCTTGTCAACCACCAGAGTGTACTCCGAGAAGTAGTAAACCTTGGTAGGATCAATGTAGTTTGATGCAAAAGCGTTGTTATATTCAACAGTGAACTTCTTGGAATCAGCACCGCCCTTCAAGTTGATGATTATCTGATCACCTTCTGTTTTATCTGTTGCGACTATGATATCCACTATCGTAAGTTCTTTGCCGTTTTCATCCTTGACCTTGATATAGGTGTTGTTTTCAGCATCATACTCTGTATCACTCATATATACATTGAATGGATGATCAGTAGACAATGTAAGTGAGATATCGCCCTTATTCTCAGGATTGCGCCACTCGACCTGTGAGAGAGTTATCTTCTGAGGATCTGCTGTTATATCAGTCTGAACGATCATCTTTGAGCCGCTGCCCTTGAAGCCCATAAGTGTTACATGATATGATGTTTTCTCAGTTAATGCCTTGCCAAGATCGATGGTTACGACCGGGCGTCCGCGATAATCCGAGTTGGTGACCTTGCTGACCTTGACTGCCTCACCGGAAGCAGCAGAAGTTTCAGTAACCTCGACTACCTTGTCAGCGTTGTCAGTCCAATAGCCGACATCTAATATCTCTCCCTCTTCAGGTACGGAATCGTATTTGTTGATGTTTGAAGTTGCCAGATTGAAGCTTATGGCAAGCTCTGTATTGCCGTCATTGAGATTGGTACGCGCATCGGCAGTCTCTATGCCTAACCATACCACCTTTATTTTGCAGGTGAGCTTTTTGGTCTTTACCTTTTTGCCTACCTTGTACTTGACATTGGCAGTGATCTTTGTAGACTGTTCACCGGCATCTCCGGCTTTGAAGTTTGCTTTGGCTTTTTTCTTCTTTGTCAGCTTGGCGATCTCTTTGTTGGCTGTTTTCCATGTGGTCTTGATGATCTTTGTGTCATTATCATCGATATAGACCGTCTGTGTTGTGCCCGGGA
>JAGBOK010000027.1 GCA_017633905.1 Eubacterium sp.
TGAAGCACCGGTCTGTTTTTTTGACATAGAAACTACCGGTCTGTCTCCGGCTATATCAAATGTTTATCTGATCGGGGCTGCCGTGATATCAGACGATGCAGTGATCCTGACCCAGTGGTTTGCCGATGACTATGACAGTGAAAAAAAGCTTCTGATGGCATTTGCGGATGAGCTCATGTCATCGAAGACCGTTATCCACTACAACGGATCAACCTTTGATATCCCATATCTTGAAAAAAAATACATTGCGCATGAACTGCCATCTCCATTTATAAATACGGAGAGCTTTGACATATACCGCAGGCTGTCATCAAAAAAACAGCTTTTTAATACCCCTGATCACAAGCTTACAACAATGGAAAGGCTTGCCGGCTTCAACAGGGGCTTTGACTATTCCGGCAGGGAGTGTATTGATATATATTCAGAATATATGCAGTCAAAATTCGCGCATGAGGATGACAGGGCTTCAGATTCGAGAAAAAGGCTGCTCTCCCACAATTCAGATGATGTCGTGGGAACTATATACTGTCTTGCACTCATGCCGTATATAAAACATATCAGGGGCAGCCATGAGCTGCGGTTTACAAAAAACGCCGCCGTTTTCAAGGACATCCTACCAGACGGACTGTATTACCCGTTCCCCTTGGATACAGAGATAACGATCAGCGATCATATGAAACAAAAAAGATCCACAGAAAACATACCCGGTGAAGCTTTTGAGCATGAATATACCATGACTGTCAGCTACAGGGATAATTATGTGCTTGTAAACGTTCCCCTCATCGACGACACCCTATATCATTTTTTTCCTGACCACAAAAACTATTACTATCTGCCGGATGAAGATATGGCAATTCATAAAAGCGTAGGAGAATTTGTTGATAAAGCACACCGCAGACAGGCTTCCGCTTCTGATTGCTATATCAAAAAAAGCGGTCTTTTTATGCCGCTTCCAAAAAATGCGCCCATACCCGGGAACGCCCTGGTCTATAAATATAAACACGCCCCGAAGGGCGTTAGTTATATCGAAGCTCACTCAGCCTCTGCTGAGGATATGATCTCCTTTGTATTGTAGCTTCCGCAGTTCTTGCACACACGATGAGGAACCATAAGAGCGCCGCATTTGCTGCATCTTGCAAGAGTTGAAGCTGACATCTTCCAATTCGCTCTTCTTTTGTCTCTGCGAGCTCTGGATGATTTATTCTTAGGACAGATACTCATATCTATAACACCTCCTTGATCGATCAATAGTCTTTACCAAAAGCAGGCTTTGTATAACGCCCACTCGCAATATTATATAGGTTTATCCATTCAATGTCAAGCACTTTTTGAAACTATAGTTACTATTCACGGCTTCGGGCTGTCATCAAGCACGATCACAGTATGAGAACCCTCCGCGACAAGTATGTCGCCTCTTTTCAGATATGAGTTGGTCTTGGTATATTTTGATTCGGAATGAACGGCAAACAACCCCGTTTTCAAAAGCATCGATGCCATATTTCCGGTATAGAACGTATCTGATACATTCGGAAACGGCAGTATCTTTTTGTAGGCATAGTATCCAGCATTCACACACAACCTCACAAGTGACGAACAATCCGCCTCACAGGGAATATCTATCTTGCTGATCACCCACTTGGTTCCCTCCGCAAGATAAAAGCTTGTATTTCTGTTGTCCTGGGCATATCCTATGTTGTTGTTCCTGCAAGCCTGCTCCATGGCATCTGCTATCGCATCTGCCGCATATTCATCGTTGCAGCGGATCATCTTGTTCCAGCCCTTGTTGTACCACTCTCTGATATAGACCTCTCTGCCTGTCTGATCGCCCGGCTTGCCCTTGTTGATCTTTCCGTTCTCATTGATGGAAGCATGCCCGATCCTTACGGTACCCGGTTCAAATGAAGACTCGGGGAGAACAGTGTATTTGGGTGCTTCGGTCACATCCTGTTCATCAGGCTCTGCAGTTGCCGCGGTTTCAGACGTTGCTGCCGGGGTTTTTGTCGGCTTTGGTGTAGACGTTGCTGCCGGCGTCTTCGTTGGCTTCGGTGTAGACGTCGCTGCCGGTGTTTTCGTCGGCTTTGGTGTGGCTGTTGCTGCCGGTGTTTTCGTTGGTTTCGGTGTAGACGTTTCTACAGGTGTTTCCGTCTCTGTCCTGACGCTGACATTTACCTTACATTTATATTTTACTCCGTTCAACACTCCTCTCAGTACTGCTTTTCCTGATTTGAGCCCTGTCAGCGAAACTGTCGTGTCTGTTTTCTTTTTTATTTTCGCGTAGACCCTGCCCGCTTTATTTAACGACCATGTTACCTTGCCGGCAGTATTTATCATGGAGATCTTTTTGGTCTTCCCTACATATACCCTGATCTTCTTTTTGCTAAGAGTAATGGTCTTAGATGTCGGCTCAACCGTCGCCGCGGGTGTTTTGGTAGCCGCGGGAGTTTTCGTAGCTGCGGGTGTTTTCGTCGGCTTTGGTGTCTTGGTTGCCGCAGGAGTTTTCGTAGCTGCGGGTGTTTTCGTTGGCTTTGGTGTCTTGGTTGCCGCCGGTGTCTTGGTAGCTGCCGGTGTGGATGTGATCACGGGCGCGGAGGTTGAAGTGCCCGACTTATCCTTGACAGTGATCTTGCACTTGTACTTTTTATTTCCGACCCTGCCGATAAGCTTTCCTGTCCCTGCGCTTATCCCCTGTACGGTCACGGTCGTGTCCGTCGATGATACTATGCTCATATATGCTAAAGCCGAAGGATCGATCTCCCAAGTAACAGCCACATCACAGTTTTCCATCTCAAATACGGCTGTTTTCCCAACATATATTGTTTTTTTGGTCACATTCAATCCGATTTCGGAAGTCACGGTAACATCTGCAAGAGCATACTCTGTCGGCGTGACAAGCCCGGTTATGAGACTAAGTATCAGGATCAATGCGATCCTTCCCCTCTTAAATCCGTTCACGACTAACCTCCTGTTTAACTACTACCTCGATCCTCATCCAACCAAAGCTACTGTCTCTCTTGCTATCGCAAGCTCCTCATTGGTCGGGATAACAACGACCTTTACTCCCGAATCCGGTGTGGAGATCAGTGTTTCTTCACCCCTGATCTTGTTTTTCTCGGGATCGATCGAAATATTCATGTATCCAAAGCTTGACATGATCTGCTCTCTCATAACACCGTTGTTCTCGCCAAGTCCGGCAGTAAACGCGATCGCGTCTACCCCGTTAAGAGCCGCTATATATGCGCCAATATATTTTGTCACCCTGTATGCAAATACATCGATCGCAAGCTCCGCCTTGATATTTCCTTTGGAAGCGGCATCATCAAGGTCTCTGAAATCAGATGAAACACCGCCTGAGAGCCCGTATACTCCTGACTCCTTGTTGAGTATGGTCATGACCTCCTCCAAAGACTTGTCAAGGCAGTGAGCAAGATACTCAACGATAGTGGGATCGATGTCACCGCACCTTGTTCCCATCACAAGTCCTTCCATCGGAGTCATTCCCATACTGGTATCGACCACCTGTCCGTTTTCTATGGCTGATACGGATGCGCCGTTTCCGAGGTGGCAAACGATCACCTTGGAATGTGCGGGATCAAGCCCGAGCATATCCACGGTCCTTCCCCATACAAAGCTGTGTGATGTTCCGTGGAAGCCGTAGCGACGGATCTTGTATTTCTCGTAGTATTCATAAGGAATACCATACATATATGCAACAGGCTCCATCGTCTGATGGAATGCCGTGTCAAAAACACCTACATTCGGCACTCCGGGGAGCTTTGCCTCACACGCATTGACACCGATGAGATTGGCAGGATTGTGAAGCGGAGCCAGTGGTGACACCTCCTCAACACCTTTTTTGACCTCATCGTCAATAATAACTGATTTGGTGAACTTTTCTCCTCCGTGCACCAGTCTGTGACCGATGGCATCTATCTCGCTAAGATCAGAGATGACTCCGTACTCAGGATCCACAAGGGCATCCAAAACCATACCTATAGCCACCTCGTGATCCGGCATATCCTTTTCTATCACGATCTTTTTGCCGGTTTTCTTCGGCGTGTGGTTCAGCCTTCCGTCTATGCCTATCCTCTCGCACAGTCCGACTGCAACGGCTTCTTCCGTTTCAGAATCGATAAGCTGGTACTTAAGTGATGAACTCCCGCAATTGATGACCAATACCTTCATTTCAAATTGACCTCCCTTTTATGTGATTTATTGTCAGCCGAGAATATTAACGGTATATTTCTTTTATCAATAGTCTTCCTTGATAAATGCGTCCTCAGACAGCTCGAGTGTCTCTTTTTTAGTCGGAACAGCCTCTAACTGCTCGGTATTTTTTTGAGATGAGCTTTGTGTGCCGGAGCCGGGATTCTGACCGGCACCGCCGCTCAGCTGCCCCATAAGCTCATTCTGGTTGCCCTCTATGATCTCAACATTTGACTTGAGTAACTCCTGATACTTCCTGTGTACCGCATCAGACTCTGAGATTGCCTGCTGTATCTTCAGCTTGGCATCTGACAAAAGATCGTTTGTATAAGAAAGCGCCCCTCTCCTCATCTCATCACTGTCCTTGACAGCCTGATCCAAAAGCGCCGTCGCTTCTTCGTTCGCCTGACGCATGATCTCCTCGGCTCTTGTATAAGCGACCTGCATTATCTCATTCTCATCAAGAAGCTGATCCGTCCTTGCCTGTGCCTGGGAAAGCATCGTCTCAGCGCGTTTTTGAGCATCGTTGATAATATCATCACGGTTGGTGATGACCTTTTGGTATCTTCTGATCTCATCAGGAGCAGAAAGTCTCAGATCCTCCAAAAGATCCATAAGCTCATCCCTGTCGACCAGGATCTTGTTCGCGTAGATCTTGGCTGGTTTACAGGTTTCAAGATACTTGTAAATGTCTTCGATCGTTTGTTCAATTTTTGATGCGTTCATCATCATCCTCCGAAATCTTTTCTAAAAATATATGCTGATTTGTCTTGTATTCTTTGATCCTCGTGATCCTGAACCCGTTCCCACCTTCCTCATCTGCCGCTGAATCTGTCCGGGAACTATCACATTTGTTTACATCCTCATCTCTAACAGAGACATCCTCGTCTTTCGATCCATGTTTTACATCGGGCTCCATATCAGGATCTACACATCCAAGCGCTGCCTCATAACCAAGCGCTGTCTCGATAATGATGATCCCGTCATCTTCAAGAATCCCGGCATCACGGATCGCCGACAATAGCTTTCCATACGATATCCTGCCATACGGGGGATCCGCAAAGATGATATCAAATTTTCTGCCGCCCGCTCCAAGCTCTGCTATTGCCTTAAATACATCCGATCTGATGAGTCTTGCACGTCCGAAAAGTCCTGTCCTCTTTAAGTTGCCCTCTATACATCTGCAGGCTTCACTTCTGTTCTCCGCAAATACAGCATTTTCTGCGCCCCTGCTGAGTGCCTCGATCCCTATACCGCCTGAGCCGGCAAACAGATCAAGAAACCCTGAACCCCGGACACTGTCCTGAATAATATTAAAAAGTGTTTCCTTGATCCTGTCAGTCGTAGGTCTTGTATCCATGCCGGAGGGTGTATCAAGCACTATCCGCCTTGCGCTGCCTGCGATAACACGCATAAACAATTCCTCTTTTTCTTTCAGTTATTATTAACGATCTCCACTCCATACGCCACAGCCTGTGTCCGGCCAGTTGAATGAATGCAGATATATGTATATCTGCCAGCCTCGAATAATAACGACTGTATAACAGTTTACTATAAATATTATTTTTTTTCAAGTGCAACCATGCAAACGTCCGCGCCATTCTACCACTGTAGATCAAAGGGTGACATCCCCCATATATCGTTTCAGCTTGTTTTTTATCACAACATTTTGATCCGAACCGCTTTGGAACGAGAGATTTTTATTTGTCAAGTCCTTTTTTCCAAAAAAAAGTTTTTCAAGAGAATAATTCCTTGCCTCCTCACTTGCGGCTTCAAGTATTTTAGCATCCTCGTAAACGTCCGCGAGATCAAATAATCTCTCTCCGCTTTGCAAGGTGCCAAAGAGATCTCCCTGACCGCGGTTTTTAAGATCCTCATTGGCAACATGGAATCCGTCGTTGGATCTTTCCAATACCTGAAGTCTCTCTCTTGCCTCTTTTGACTCATGTCCCATCATAAAAATACAATATGACTGGGCGCTTCCCCTGCCTATCCTCCCCCGGAGCTGATGGAGAGTTGCAAGACCGAATCTCTCGGCATTTTCGATAAGCATGGTGGTCGCATTGGGAACATCTATCCCGACCTCGATCACCGTTGTGGAGACAAGTATGTCGATCTCATGCATGGCAAACCGCTCCATGATATCTTCTTTTTCAGAGGGCTTCATCCTCCCATGCAGCGCCTCGACTCTGATGCCCTCGCCCATGCTCCTGTCAAGCTCCTCCGCATAGATGGTTACATTTTCAAGCTCTGAGTCCTCGCTCTCATCGACCATGGGGCATATCACATATACCTGCTCTCCGTTTGCGATCCTTTTTTTCATAAAGTCATAAGCCTTTGGTCTGTAGCTCGTATTTACAAGGGCATTTTTCACAGGAAGACGACCGGCAGGCTTTTCATCTATCACTGTCAGATCCATATCACCGTAGAGGATCAGCGCAAGTGTTCTCGGTATCGGCGTCGCGCTCATGGCAAGGACGTGCGGTTCTTCACCTTTTTTAAAAATGATCTCTCTCTGGCGCACACCAAAGCGGTGCTGTTCATCCGTGACCACCAATGCAAGATCAGAAAACTCAACATCATCCTGCAATATCGCATGGGTGCCGATCAAAATATCGATCTCACCTTTTTTCAAACGCTCCTTGACTTCCTTTTTTTGCCCAGCGCTCATCGAGCCGACCAGTATTTCTATCCTGAAAGACTGTCCCAAAAGCTGACTAAAGGTCTTTTGATGCTGTCTTGCAAGCACCTCTGTCGGAACCATGATCGCTCCCTGCGCTCCGTTTGCTGCCACCTGTGCAAGGGCGAGTATCGCAACTGCGGTCTTGCCGGAGCCAACATCACCCTGGACAAGACGGTTCATCACATGTCCTGACCCCATATCTTCAAGGATCTCTGAGTATGCCCGCTCCTGCGCGCCTGTCAGAGAAAAGGGAAGATCATTTTTCAGCTTTTCTACCGAGGGATCAGGCGCGATAACATGAGAGCTCTGCCTCCCGTCCGAAACTTCTCGGATATGACGAAGCGCCAGTATATATAGGAACAGTTCATCAAATACCAGTCTTTTTCTGGACTCTGTGAGTTCTTTTTTATCTGAGGGAAAATGAATGCCCTTCAGAGCCTTTTTATATCCCATGAGGTCATGTCTTTTTCTGATCTCAGCCGGAAGAAATTCATACACATCATCCAACTCACGCAGCGCCGCAGACACAGCCTTCATCAAAGCATTGCCTGTAAGCCCTTTGGTCAGAGGATATATAGGTCGAAGCTTTTGAACCATATTGTGAAACTCTGTTTTGGAATACATTTTTGGCTGCTCCATCACCATGCGCCCGTATTTTCTGACTATACGCCCGCGCAGGATGTAGCGCGTTCCCATATGGAGCTGTTTTAGCAAAAAAGGCATGTTGAACCATGTTACATCGATCATTCCGGTAGTGTCAGTCAGCTTGCAGGTGAGTATCTTTAGTTTTCCTCTGGTCTTTAGTTCGGGTCTCGATACAAGATTTCCCTCAACTGCCGAGGTCTCACCTTCATGAAGCGATACGATCCTCTCGATGGGACGCACCTCGTCATAATCACGCGGATAGTGCTCTATCAGATCTCCCACGGTTCTGATCCCAAGCTTTTCATATTTTTCAAGAGCCTTATCACCGATGCCCTTGATCTTTTTGACAGAATCAATTTGTAACATATAACCTCTTCTTTACTATATTAGTCTGCATGCCCCTAAAGAACCCCTGCAGGGATAATGAGCAGGAACGGCATGCCGCCTGATCAGTGCTGCTTGTGCCCGATGACCTCAGCCACATCCGTAAATGTCGTAAACGCGGAATAGTCAAGATCCGTGATCAAAGTCCTGAAATCATGGACCTCTGCACGGGTGATGACACAGTACAGGACATCTTTTTCAGTTCCGCTGATAAAGCCCTCTCCGTGAATAAAGGTCACGGTACGTCCAAAATTCCGAAATATCTCATCAGCGATAAGCTCTCCGTGCTCTGTTATGATCATGACGGATTTGTCCTGTTCAAGTCCGACCTCTATCATATCTATGATACGGGACGAGATAAAATACATAAGCATCGAGTACAGACCAAATACAATACCGAACCTGATCCCTGCAGCCGTATAGACGATGATATTTATGATCATGACAACGTTTCCGACCGACAGCGAGAATCTTTTATTGATCAGGATCCCGACGATCTCCGTACCATCAAGGCACCCGCCGCCTCTCAATACGAACCCGACTCCGATGCCAAGCAGCACTCCTCCAAACGCCGTCGCAAGTATAGGCTGCTCCTCGGTAACGATCGGGGGAAGATCCTCAAAAAAGCCCAGACACACGGAAAACAGAGCCATTGCGTATCCTGCCTTTAGTATAAATACATGTCCTATGCTCTTCCATGCGATTATCAGAAACGGAATATTTATCAGAACGGTCAGAATACCGAGCTTGATCCCCGTCAGATTTGAGATGATCATGCTCACACCGACCACGCCGCCATCAAAAATATTGTTCGGAGACAGAAACTCCTCGACCGAGAACGCCGCGACTATAGCACCGCATGTGATCATGATCAGCGAGATCACAAGCTCCCTTTTGGTCTCCATGTGCGCATGATGTTCAGACTTTTGAGAAGACATATTGTTATCAGACATAGAAAAATCCTCCTTATGTTGCATACACAAGGAGGATTATAACACAGATCGTTTTGAAATTCAATCAAAATCGTCCGGTGATCACTTAACTGTTACTTTTACCTTTTTGGCATATCCGTTTTTGGCATATACCCAGATGACACAGCTGCCTTTGCTTTTTGCCGTGATCGTACCATTTTTATCTACCGTTGCTATGCTCTTATCTGAGGATGCATAGCGAAATGTTGGTGCGTGCTTGTCAGAGAGTATCTTCTTGGTCGGGTCTACGAGGACTACGGATGCCAATATCTTCCATGTCTTATCGGTTTTTATGGTAGCTTTGGTTTTTTTCAGCTTTATCGCCTTCACATTCGTGTTTATTTTATTTTTTCTACCTATGATGTGCGCCGTGATGGTCTTGCCGAGCCTTTGTTTTACTCCGTTCTCTGTCTTGTAGGCTACTATGTAGACCTTGAAGTTTTTCTTGAGATTCAACTTCTTACCATTCAGTTTCTTTATTATTACTGATTTAACCGCAGCTTTTTTTATGACCTTGGTCGGCTTTTTGGCAAATTTGGAACCACAGTATGCGACATATATCTCGTAGCGGTCTGCTCCTGTGACCTTGCCGCAGGATATTTTTATTCCTGACCCCGGCTGTGATACCTTCAAGCCTTTGTTGACTGAGAGCTCGTTCTGATATATTGTCTTGCCGTTCGCCGTGATAGCTGATGAAGGATCATCAAGCTCCTCATCACTCTTGTCAGTCTCGTTTTCCATGGTCTCATCGTAAACGATAGCATAGTCAGAAAAATGAGTCGCCTCGAATTTCAGCATCCCCTCAATATATCTGGTAGCATAGCGCTCTATAGCTCCCATAACAGGCACATAATACATGTGATAGTGCTTCACATTTCGTCCTGTTTCCGGTGTGAATTTAATGGACACTGTCGCTTTGCCGCCCTTGAAATCATGTATTTCCTTGTCGTCGCTCTCAAAGTATGCCTGGAACAGTCTTGCGGAATCAAACTTTTTGAGTGCTTCCTGCTGGGCAGTATTAAGGCTTGTCGTCTGCTTATCCTTTACAACAAGCCTGATGGTCTTTCCACCCGCCTGATCAGAGACCGCTAATAAAGTTTTTCCGTCAAGCTCTACTGAAGCATTTGTCAGCTTTATCTCGACGCTTGATAAATTGTTCTTCGCATTCAAAGTGTTTTTCAAAGTATCTACTGTAGTCTTTGACAGCTCTACGGATGTGACCTCTGACTTTGCCTGTGACACATCAATAGTGATGGCAGTACTCTCTGACGTTTTTGAACCATCACCCGTACCGGTACCGGAGCCATCTCCTGTTCCGTTTCCGATGATCTTGTCAATATCTGCCTGCGTGATCTCACTCACTACTGCATTTTCTTCCGTAATGCTTGTAGAAACATTTACTGCATTTTCATTCGTCACCGGAACAGTATAGTCCTCGGTCGGAGCTGCCGTAGATGACGGAACAGTGGTCACAGTTGGTGTTGCCGGTGTGGTCGGCGCAGCTGTAGATGCCGGTGCCGACGTAGACGATGGTGTCGTCGGGGTAGAAGGTGTCGTCGGGGTAGAGGGTGTACTTGGTGTGTAGGAACCGCCACCACCACCACTGCTCTTTTTACTGATTGTCACGGTCAGACAGCTCGGTTCGGAGTCTGTATGGTTTGCATCTCCAATCACCTTGTACCATACATAGTAGGTTCCCACGTCTGTAGCGGTAGGGATGGATGTGCTCCAACCGATTGTCGGTACTGTGGTTGCACTTGTTCCAATAGCATACTGCATTGTGCCGCCTGTTGCTTCGACCGCAGTCACAAGCGCCTGTGCCTGTCCGTTATAGGTCAGTGTCTTTGCTTCGTTTACGGTCGGGGCGGCCTTGCCGATCGTAAACTTCCAGCCTTCACCGTGAAGAACCCCTAAAACCGCGTTGTAGCTATCGCCCTTGGCTACTTCAATGCCAACATAGTAGGTGCCGACATTGGTCGGAGTCACTTCCGTGGTGCACGCTGCGTCGCTGTAATACTTCACCGTCACAGTGCCCATGCCGGTGATGCCGTCCTTCGGCACAACAGTAGCACTCTTTGCGCTGCCGTCGTAGATGAGCTCAGACGGTGCTGAA
>JAGBOK010000028.1 GCA_017633905.1 Eubacterium sp.
CACACGGTAGAGCCCGAAGGGCGGACTTTCCGCATTATGCGAGACGGAAAACTCGTTTTCCGTGGTCGAGCTTAGGCTGTGCCTTATGGAGTGACAGCCGTGAATAGTAACTTTATAGTAGCAGTACCGGGAGTGATGTCTGTATGGGGGTTTTGGATATTCTCTATCCGAAGGCGTGCGTTATGTGTGGAAGACTCCTTGGCAGACATGAGAGAGGTGTCTGCGGCGAGTGTATGCGTGAGCTTCCGTATGTGAGTGAGCCTGTATGTATCCACTGCGGCAAGCCCGTAGCCGGGGGCAGCGAAGGGATCTGCCATGACTGCGGGATGGCAGGGGAGAGCGCCCTTGATCAGGGAGCTGCGCTCTGGGTGTACGAAGGACAGATAAAAAACGCCATGCAGTCGTTTAAGAACGGCGGTGTCAGCTCAGATGCCGGGTTCTATGCCACTGAGCTTGTGACACATCTTGGAAACAGGATCAGAAAATGGCGCCCGGATGTCATCGTGCCGGTTCCCATACATGCAAAGAAAGAGGCGTTCAGAGGGTACAATCAGGCTGATGAGCTGTGCCGTGAGCTTGGCAGACTCACGGGTATTCCCCATGTGAGGCTGCTTGTGAGAACGAAATACACGGATCCGCTCAAACAGCTCGGTCCGTCCGCAAGGAGAAAAAGCCTGAGACAGGTATTTGCGATCAATGAGGAGCATACCGGTTTTTTCTCAGAATCCGGAAAACGTGTATTGCTTGCAGATGATATCTATACCACCGGCGCAACCATAAATGCATGCGCCGATGTGTTGAAGGCAGCGGGAGCAGAAAGTGTATTCGCGTTGTGCCTGTGTATAGGAAGTGAGAGATAAAAAGGAGGTTTGTAATTATGGAATTGATAACATGCGCCAAGTGCGGCAAGCTTTTTCAGTATGTGGCAGGACCCAGAGTGTGCCAGCAGTGCAACAAGCTTCTTGAAGAGAAGTTCTCTGAGGTCAAGCAGTATGTCAGGGAGCATCCGAATGTAGATATGAGGACACTGTCCAAGGAATGTGATGTGAGTCCTAAGCAGATACAGAGATGGGTCAGGGAAGACAGGCTTGTATTCTCAGCCGATTCGCCGATAGGGATACCGTGTGAGCGCTGCGGCAAGACGATCAAGTCAGGTCGTTTCTGCGACAGCTGTAAAAATGGCATGACAAGAGATCTCGAGGATGCGGCAGGCATCAAAAAGCCGGTCAAGCAGGAACCGAAAAAGAAGTCTCCCGAGAGCGACAAGATGCGTTTTCTCGGATGATGAGCTGTCGGAGCATCGGCAGAAAAAAAGAAGTGAGGCTGCGTGAACACTAACGATCTGTCGCGCAGATGGAGTAAGGAACAATGAGTAACAAAAAGAGGAGCAACGAATCCGATGATCAGCTTATGGAAGATATGCTGAGAGATCTGGATGATGAAGAAAAAAAACCGTTTCCTACAGAGAACAAGATGGGAGTCATGTCCATCAGGCGGCTGATAGTATCAATGTCATTGCCCATGATGATATCGATGCTTGTTCAGGCAATGTACAATATAGTCGATTCGGTGTTTGTCGCGAAGATCGATGAGCAGGCGCTCACAGCCGTGACTCTCGCCTTCCCCATGCAAAACCTGATGATCTCCATTGCGGCGGGTACGGGAGTAGGCATCAATGCTCTTTTGTCGAGATCTCTCGGCGAAAAGAAGCAGGACAGAGCTGACGCCGCCGCAAATACCGGTATATTTGTTATATTGTGCAGCGCGGTAGCTTTTTTTGTAATAGGACTTGTGGGATCAGCGTGGTTCATAGGGACGCAGAGCGATGACGCGATGATCATTTCTTATGGCGAGACATATCTGGGGATCGTGAGCTGTATTTCACTGCCACTTTTTTTACAGGTCACGTTCGAGAGACTTTTGCAGTCCACAGGGAGGACACTGCTTTCCATGATCTCCCAAGTGACCGGAGCTGTCATAAATATCATATTTGATCCCATATTGATATTCGGGCTTTTTGGATTCCCGAGGCTCGGCGTGGCAGGAGCCGCTTATGCGACCGTGTTCGGTCAGAGTGTGGCTGTGTGCGTTGGGATAATATGCAATCTTAAATTCAACAAAGATATCAGATTGTCTCTAAGGAATATTTTTCATCCGAGCGGATACGCGGCAAAGAAAATATATGCTGTCGGCGTGCCGTCAATACTGATGATGTCGATAGGCTCAGTAATGACATATGCCATGAACAAGATACTTGGTGCATTCTCAGATACCGCTCAGGCGGTGTTCGGAGTATATTTCAAGCTGCAGAGCTTTTTCTTTATGCCGGTGTTTGGTCTGAACAACGGGTTGATACCGGTGCTTGCGTACAACTACGGAGCCGGAAAAAAAGAAAGGATCAAAAGCGCGCTGAAATTTTCTATGGTTCTCGCCGTGGTCATTATGGCGACCGGCACAGTGATATTCCAGCTGATACCGGAGATCCTGCTTAAATTCTTCGATGCGGGAGATGAGATGATCAGGATAGGCGTTCCGGCGCTTCGTATCATCTCTCTGTCGTTTGTCGTGGCTGCCGTGTGTATCGTAATGGGATCGGTATTTCAAGCCTTTTCAAAAAGTATATATTCACTGTTTGTTTCTATCGGAAGACAGCTCGTGGTGCTGATACCTGCCGCGTGGCTGCTGTCCCTCACAGGGGATGTCACCAATGTATGGTGGGCATTTCCCATCGCGGAGGGTATATCGCTTTTGCTATCATGCGTTTTCTTCAAGAAAGTCTATGACAGCACGGTAGGAAGTATGTGATTCGCTTATACACAGACAATGAGCAGGGGAGAACTCATCACCCCCTGCTCATTTTTCATTCGGGAAATCTCTCATTGACTCTCGCAGTCGATCCTCTGAGTGTGAGACTCGTGCGGAGAAGGTTTCTGCTGAGCGATACTCCGTTTACAAGAGCGTACAAAACATAATAACAGCACTTGCCGAGCTGAATGCGGTCCTGCTTCACTGATGTCAGAGGCGGATCGCTTTTTTCGCAGCCGGGTATGTCATCATAGCCGATCACACTGATATCACCGGGGACACTGTACCCGAGTCTTGCGCATTCCTTTTCAACACCGAAAGCTATAGTGTCGTTGCCGCATATGATGGCTGTCACGCCGACATCTATGAACTTTGATACAAAGCCCGCAGCCTCTTCGGCGCTGTATGGGCAGTGCGCGATAAAACGGTTGGAAAAAGCAAAGCCGTGCTTGTCCATTGATTTTTTGTATGCATCAAGTCTTGACTCTGATATCATAGAGCCTTCCGGACCGTTCAAAAATGCGATCTTTCTATGACCAAGACCGGCGAGATGGTCTATTGCAAGACCAATCCCCTCATCGGAATCAGAGCCGACCGAGCCGCACATCGGATTGTCCTTGATATAATTGTCAAACAGGATCGTCGGTACCTTGGTGGTTTCAAGCTCCTTCATCCAGGGGTCGCTCCAGGAGAACCCTATGAGCAGCGCGCCAGAGATGCTTCGTCCCAGCATGAACGGATCATAAGGCCGTTTGATCTGAAAATCATGGCTGACGGGAATGACCTCAACATCCCAGCTCTCCTTGAAGGCTGCCTGTCTGAAACCGAGAATGATGTCATATCCGAAATCATCCTCCAGATAATAATCCATATTTTCTATAAATATGCAAAGCTTGCGTGTGTCTTGCCTGTGGATGCTTTTTTTTGTGTACCCCATCTCGACAGCAGTTTCGAGTATCTTGTTTCTGAGGGCCTCACTGATATCATCAGCTCCGTTCAAGCCTTTGGATACGGTGCCGGATGAAACTCCCAACCGATCTGCTATGTCCTTGATCGTTGTCATCTATTCACCTCCATTGACAGATGCCATACAAACGGAATGAGCAGAATGAGAAAATGCTCTGTCTGTCAGGCATCAACGAAAGCAATCGAAGAAAAGCTTTCGGCTACTTGATATTATACCATTTTTTCAAAATAAAGCAAGTTTTTTTTATTAAATGCTTGACTTTTATCTAAGGTTAGTATATACTAACTATGGTTTTGAAAGTAGAACCAATATTTTTGTATGCTAACTAAGCATGCACCCGCCTATGGGGATAAAAGCAGCACTTACGGAATGTCAGTATAATAAAACGGGAGGTGGCGGTATGCCGCTAAGTATTGCGAATGAAGGAACGATCTTAAAGATCGTGAAGGTAGGAGGTCTTGAAAAGACCCACAGACATCTTGAAGAGCTGGGACTTGTTCCCGGAACAGAGGTAAAGATAGTAAATAAGATCGCAGACAATCTGATACTTCAGGTCAGGGATTCAAGGATCGGGATCGATGCATCACTTGCATCCAAGATCATAGTTAGTGAAGCGGGTAACAGTGTTAAAAGTGAATCTGAAAGCATAGCAAAGAATAAAGACGGGATGAGCTTTGCTACAGTGATCTGATCATAAGGTAAATGATACACAGGATGGTGTCGGATTTGATGCCCCTGTGTTTTTCATGCTATTTTTTATAAAAACAGGAGGAAATTAAGATGGCAAAGCTAAGAGATGCGGTCATTGGTTCTACCTGCACGGTCAAAAAAATTGACGGAGCAGGTCCGGTGAAGAGGCGGATCATGGACATGGGCATCACAAAGGGGACTGAGCTTTATATCAGAAAGGTAGCTCCGCTTGGGGATCCGGTCGAGATCACCGTTCGCGGATATGAGCTGTCACTTCGCAAGGAGGATGCAGATATTATTGAAGTAGAGTCTGCATGAGGATATACAGAGACAGATCATAGCAACATAAATTGACATGGTGACATGCCGGACATGTCTCAGTAATATAAATTGACATGGCGACATGCCGGATAAGTCATACAAAAGGGAGGAAATGGAGATGTCACTTACAATCGCTCTTGCCGGCAACCCTAACAGCGGCAAGACAACACTATTCAACGCGTTGACCGGTGCCAATCAGTTTGTTGGCAACTGGCCGGGTGTAACTGTTGAGAAAAAAGAGGGCAGGCTGAAGAAAAATCTGTCCGGAGGGGAGGATGTAAAGATAGCGGATCTTCCGGGTATCTATTCATTGTCTCCTTATACTCTTGAGGAGGTCGTAGCGAGAAATTATCTCCTCAATGACAAGCCTGATGCTATTATCAATATCATCGACGGAACCAATATTGAGAGAAATCTGTATCTGACAACACAGCTTACAGAGCTTGGGATCCCGGTCGTCATGGCTGTCAATATGGCGGATCTGGTAGTTAAGAACGGGGACAAGGTTAGGGTCGATAAGATCGGTGAGAAGTTCGGCTGTCCGGTGGTATCCATATCCGCACTCAAAGGAACGGGCATTGAGGATGTGGCAAGGAATGCGGTAAATGCCGCAAAGACAGGAAAACTGCCTGAGACTGTGTCCGTTTTTGATGATCAGGTAGAGGATGCGATAAGTGAGGTCTCTGACAGGATAGGAAGCAAAGTGCCTGAGAAGCAAAGACGCTTTGTTGCGATCAAGCTGCTCGAGTCTGATGACAAGATAGGAGCCCTGTATGATGGTCTTCCTGATGCCTCTGATGAGATAGGGAAGCTTGAAAATGCCATGGATGACGATGTGGAGAGCATCATCACCAATGAGAGATATACATTTATCTCCGGCATGATCAAAGAGTGCGTTACGAAAAAAGACAACGGCGGATCGACCGTTTCCGACAAGATAGATAAGGTCGTTACGAACAGGATACTTGCTCTTCCGATCTTCGCGCTGATCATGATAATTGTATATTATGTATCCGTAACAACAGTCGGCACATGGTGGACGGACTGGGCAAATGACGGAGTTTTCGGTGACGGCTGGTGCGTGCCGTTTACTGACGGCAGGTACAACGAGGCAGTAGAGGAGTATGACGGTGCCTCGGATGTAGTTATGGCATTCCTTGAATCAGAAGAATTCGGAGATGAAGGAGTAGCGGCGCTTATGGATACCGAGGCTGAGGATTTTGATCCGGATGCCGCCGTAAATGCTTTGAAGGAATGGCAAACTACCAAAGCTATAACTGCCGACGCTGTTGTTTCTCATGAGGTAGAGGATGAGGAAACTCTGGAGGTCTCTGAAGAAGAGCATACCGGTGCTGAGCTCATGGAAGCTATTCCGGTCATTGAGAAATACGGGGCTGAGGCTCCTGATCCTTCGGACAACGGAGCAGTATTTGTGCCGGGTATACCCGTGCTTGTAGAAAATCTTCTCGGCGCTATCGGAGTTCCGGAGGATGGATGGCTTCACGGTCTGATCATGGACGGTATAGTAGCCGGTGTCGGAGCTGTGCTTGGCTTTGTGCCGCAGATACTTCTTCTGTTCATATTCCTCGCGTTTTTGGAGGGCTGCGGCTATATGGCTCGTATTGCCTTCATACTTGACCGTATTTTCAGAAGATTTGGTCTGTCCGGCAAATCATTTATCCCCATCCTTGTAGGAACGGGCTGTGGTATCCCGGGTATCATGGCATCCCGTACCATAGAGAACGAAAATGACAGACGAATGACTATCATGACAACTACATTTATTCCGTGCGGTGCCAAGCTGCCGTTCATAGCAATGGTTGCGGGAGCTTTGTTCGGCGGAGCTGCATGGGTCGCTCCGAGCGCGTATTTTCTCGGAATGGGAGCCATCATAATATCAGGTATAATCCTCAAGAAAACCAAGCTTTTCCTCGGCGATCCGGCACCGTTTGTGATGGAGCTGCCGGCATATCATCTGCCTACGATAGGATCTGTGCTTCGCAGTATGTGGGAGCGCGGCTGGTCATTTATCAAGAAGGCGGGAACGATCATACTTCTTTCAACGATAGTGATATGGTTCCTGTCATTCTTCGGATGGGTCGACGGAGAGTTCCGTATGCTTTCTGAGGATGAGATATCAAACTCAATACTTGCATATATCGGCAGCGGGATATCATGGCTGTTCGCACCTCTTGGCTGGGGCGACTGGCAGGCAACGGTTGCGTCCGTTACGGGTCTTGTTGCCAAGGAAAATATTGTCGGCACCATGGGGATTCTCTATAGCGCCGGAGATGGAAGCGTATGGGCGAACATGGCATCTGCCTTTGGCACGACATCGATCGTAGGGCTTCTTGCCGGATACAGCTTCCTCGCCTTCAACCTTCTCTGCGCACCGTGCTTTGCGGCTATGGGTGCCATCAAGAGAGAGATGAACTCTACGGCATGGTTCTGGCGTGCGATCGGTTATCAGTGCGGTTTCGCATATCTGGTGGCTATGTGTATATATCAGATAGGCTGTCTTGTGACCGGAAATATCGCGGGTGTCCAGATCATATTCCAGATAATCAGTGTTCTGGTCGTGTTATGTGGTATATGGCTGCTTGTGAGAAAACCGTCGCAGCGTGCTACAACGCTCAAAATAAATGCGAAGCTGAATAAGATCTGAGATCTGCGGGAAAGGAGCGGGTGAGAAATGGCAGGAACAATAATAGTAACTATTATATTGATCATTATAGTGGCTCTTATCATCCGCTCAATGATAAAAGCAAAGAAGCAGGGCAAGTCCGTGATATGCGGTGGTGAATGTGCCCACTGCGGTCATACCTGCCCGCACAGGATGGCAGATAGTGTAAAGATATCTGCCAAAGATAGAGAATAATTGGTTATTTGTATTTGCGGTGGTATCGGAAAAGCCGGAGTGTATATCTGACCGGTCATTCGGATTGGTCATTTTCCGATCCGTCCACAATAATAACAGTATTATTTACAACCTTAAATCTGACATTATAATTGCCATAGCAAAAACCATAAACGCGGTCGGGGTCATCATGATAGGCAGGTCTTATATCCTGTCTCAGGATGGCTCCGACTGCTTTTTTGTCTATTTTAGGATCGAGGTTTTCGAGTCCTTCCACTTTTAGTGTTTCCGGAGGTTTATCTGCATATCCGGATATGGCATTTTCTCTCGCGTCGGTGTATGTGATATATGGTTTTATGTCGAGTATGGGTGTTTTACTCATCAGGTCTGCGCCCTTTACAAGGATGACGGGACCGTCCGGTGATGATGGTATTATTTCTTTGATCTCAACACATGAGAGTCCTATGGGATTCGGTCTGTTGGGTGAGCGGCTCGCGAAAACGCCTACCCGCTCGTTGCCGCCGAGTCTTGGCGGACGGACGGCGGGTGAGAAAGAGGGATATGTCTGAGTGGTTCTTTTTTTTTTAATGTCAGAAAAAAACCAGATGAGCCAGAGATGAGAAAAGCCCTGAAGACCGATAAGGGCGTCGGCGTTTCTGTATTCCGGTTCAAAAACAATACGGGATACAACCTCATCTACCAGACCGCTCTGGCGGGGTATCCCGAATTTTTCCGTATAATCATTCTCGATATGCGCTATCTGTGTGAAGCTGTATTCAGTCATTTACATATATCCATTCTTTTTTACAGTTTTCAGCAGACTGTCTAATCCACCGTGTCTTCATATTCCTGACGCAGCCGTTCCTTCTCGGATTCGGGAAGGTTGTTAAATATCAGAAGTGCGACATCGTAGTTCTGTGCGAATTTCTTGACTGCGAACAGCCATACCTCAAAGCTCATCGACTTTTCTTTTTTGGGGATAGTGGAGCGCTTTGAGCCTCTGTTATCGATGTTTGGATCGAGATCCATGGAGATTGCCATTGCGATCCAGGCAGCCAGAGTGACGTTGTCATTTAGTATTTCTATGATATGATCGGAGTTGATCTCTGAATTGTAGCTTTCTTCATCGGTTATGACTTTTGCCGCAGGGTTGAAGACAAGAATAGCACCGTCAATATCAAGGGATCTCTTGACTGCGAGTGTTGCCGCAATGTCCGTTGGATCATTGACCCTGTATTTGAGGGGATGAGAAAACTCACTCATCCATCTTGTAAAAATGCTGTCTGTGCGAAAGCCTATGACAGGGATCCCGTGAGTGTCAAAGAATCTCAGGGATCTTTCGGGATGTGAACCGGGTGTCAGTCCGGTCGCGACAACTACGACACGGTTGTGTACCATCTCCTCAATGTCTGCGGATACATGATGTGTGTCAGCATAATCCTCGCTGACTCCGCCGACACCTATAGTTACAACTACGCTGATCCCGACCATCTGGGCGATCATCATGGTGGCTGACAATGTCGTCACGCCGTCGTTTGAGCCTATGAGCATGAGAGGCAGATCGCTCTGGCAGATCTTTTTCAGATTATCGTGGTGGTCGTGAAGATACTGCATATCCGCCTTGCCCAAGCCCACATGGATCTTGCCGTCAATAACTGCGATCATGGCGGGAACTGCGCCGTTTTGTACTATGAGATTACCGATGTTGTTGGCTATTTTGAAGTAGTTGGGAGGCTCGCCCTCATTGAGCTTGACTCCCTTGGTTCCGATCCCGTCCATCACGGCTCCGTTTCCGGTCAGTCCGAGGTAGATCTGGGCTGTCTCGACTGCGATGACGGGCATTTTTTTATCTATTGCCTGCTGTACCCTGTCAGATACAACGAGATAATCATTCTTCATACTAATACACCTCAATAGTAACGTTGAAACTCAGAAAAAAGCATATCTTTGCGATATTGCTGCTGAAATTATGCCCGCAGCATAATGCCTCCGCTTCTGTTAAAAAGTATAATACTTTTTCTATTTTGTGTCAATGAAAAAGGGACATTATGGATGATTTGTTGTCCTGTCATATATTTGACACATACGGGCAGTGTCTATCATATATAATGTTACACATAAAATGGCACATCGTGCCGGTCGCAAATGTCAGTCGGTTCGGAAAGGAGATCAGATGGATAATTTTAATTTTTACAGCCCCACGGAATTTGTATTCGGGAAGGGCAGGGAGAACGAGTGCTCAGGGTATGTCAGAAAATACGGCGGCAGCAAGGTGCTGATCCACTACGGCGGAGGCTCCGTGGTAAGGTCAGGTCTGCTTGACCGTATCAGGGCATCACTTGACAGTGGAAGTATTTCTTATGTGGAATTGGGCGGAGTAAAGCCGAATCCGAGAGACACTCTTGTATATGAGGGGATAGAGCTTTGCAAAAAAGAGAGCGTGGATTTTGTTCTTGCGGTAGGCGGAGGTTCTGTTATCGACAGCGCAAAGGCAATTGCCTGCGGAGCTTACCTGTACGCTGCCGCCGTATCAGACTGCGTGCGGAGCCACGGATATAATGGCTCATGTTTTTGAGAGATATCTGACCAATACAAAGGAGGTTGAGATCACAGACCGTCTGTGTGAGGCTGTTCTCATGACTATGGTGAAGGAGACGCCGAGAGTTATCGCAGATCCGGACAATTATGAGGCAAGGGCAAATATCATGTGGGCAGGTACGGTCGCTCACAACGGGATAGTTGGTGCCGGCAGGAGCCAGGACTGGAATTCACATGATATAGAGCATGAGCTCTCTGCAAAGTATGACTGCGCTCATGGTGCCGGTCTTGCCGTTGTAATGCCGGCTTATATGGAGTATGTCATGGATCACAACGTGATGAGATTTGCCCAGCTTGCATGCAGGGTGTTTGGTATTCCGATGAACTTTGAGAATCCGGAATATACTGCCCGTGAGGGTATCGTGACACTCAAAAAATTCTTCCGGTCGATCGGTATGCCCGTCAATTTCTCTGAGCTTGGCGCGAAGGAAGAGGATATTCCCGAGCTTGCTGCCAAGATGAACTATCCAAATGACGGCAAGACATGGGGCTTTGTTCATCTGACAAAGGAGGATGTTGAGAAGGTGTATCGGATTGCTGCAAAAAACACTTGACTTTTGGCTGCAAAAAAGGTATCATATATGTTGCGTGTCAAAGATACGCGGAGTGCGCACGTAGCTCAGCTGGATAGAGCACTTGGCTACGGACCAAGGTGTCGGGGGTTCGAATCCTCTCGTGCGCGAAAAGAAAAAAGGATGGATACATTATCCATCCTTTTTTCTTTTCGCACACGGAGGATGCGAGCCCGGGTTCGGTCTCGCCGGCATCATGTCTACGACATGATCCGTCCTCGGTCGGTGCGAAACAGGCGTCCGCAGGACATACGTCTTCACCGTGTGCCGTCCCCGGATTCTTGTCATATATTTGACAAGAAAAACAGTTATTAATGACATAGTTATTCCCTTTATGTGACATAGGCAGCATATATACTTTTCTACATAGAGCGGAGCAGTTTTCGCGTACTGAAACCGTATTCCGAATCGGCTGCCCGGAAAACTGCTATTATGATCAAAGGAGAGCGGATCTATGAAAAAAAACATCTCACACAACAAATCCATTGCCGGGAAAATGATCTTTTGCGGAGCATTTCTTTTCATGACCATGACATTGGCTATCCTTGCCGATACTGCTGATTCCCATGCAAAGGTCAGGGTTTTACTTAAAGGTACCACTCTTACCGTATCCGGCAAGGGCGCTATGAAGGAAAGCCAGGTTTTATCCTACAAAAAAAGACAAAAAATAAAAAAAGTCGTCATTAAAAATGGTGTTACACAGATCGCTCCCTACGCGTTTTCAGGAAGTCAGATCACTAAGCTTACGATTCCGCGATCAGTAAAAAAGATCGGATGGGGAATTCTTAACGGATGCAGGATCAAAACCCTCAAAATGCCGGGTACTTTTGAGAGTGTATGGCCTTATGAGGAGGGGGGATACGACAGCATCAATATTGGCGGAGTACACGATTATATCGGGAAGGTAAAGTTTATCTCTGATACTGATTATGACTCTCTCAGCAGAATATTTGCAAAAAATATTATCGTCAGTAAAAACGACCCTTTGTTTTCATCAGAAGACGGCGTTGTCTACAGCAAGGATCAAAAGATACTTCGGATGGTTCCTGCGCTCAGAAAAGAGCTTGTCATCAGGGATGGCTGTGAGATCATCGATACCGGTGCTTTTTTATATGGTACTGCCGACTATGAAGGTGATGTTGACATGTCTGTAACCGGTCTTTTGTCCATAACGATCCCCTCGACAGTGGAGACCGTCGTTCTTCGTGATGACGGAATGCTGGCATCGGTGATCTATGCTGAGAACGGGATCGTTCACAGTGTAAATGATATAAAAATACTCACTTCGCATTTGTCAGAGAGCAGTGTCAAGAAGCTCTGGGATACCTTTACGCAGGCAAGGGTCTCGCTGACCAAAGAGTTTACCTCGCATGGATATGTAAAGAATACAGATGATATGATAATATTCGGCAATGAGGTTTACGGCTATAGCGGAAATGAGACAAAGATAAATATACCCGAGGGCATCACATCGGTTGCGGCGGATGTGTTCAGGTACAAAAAACTCGATAAGGTCACATTTCCGTCATCACTAATAAGCATTGGAAAATACGCATTCGCAAATAACAATCTGACCGAAATTGAATTAAATGAAGGTCTAAAGCTCATAGATGACGGCGCTTTTTTATCAAATAATATCACAGAGCTTAAATTTCCTGCGACTCTGACAGAGCTTGGCTCTGATGCGTTTGCAGACAATGATATGGAGTTTCTTGATATCCCTGCTACTATCACAAGCTATCATGATGAGCCGTGGGGAGCGTTTCGTGCCTGTGACAGACTAAAGAGCGTTGTTCTTCCCGAGGGTATGACCGCGCTTCCCGATGGAATGTTTTTGGAATGTACTGCGTTGGAGCATGTGAGAATTCCTTCAACTCTTGTGACGATAGGACGGATCTCATTTGACGGCTGTACAAGTCTTGATATAAATGAATTGCTGAGTGCGCCTTCCATAACTGCAATAGAATACGGCGCGTTCAGGGAAGTGCCATGGACAGAGCTTACTTTACACGAAAATATCAGGCATCTCGGAACAGATTCATTTGTGAGATACGGAGCGGATGGAAAGTACGAGAAAGCGCCTTGTACCGTCAGAATAGCAAATCCCGATATAGAAATGGAAAAGGATGTTTTCCCATATAAAAACCTCACACTCATATATCCGGAGGATCAGTTTGAAAAGGCAAAAACAGAGGTTTATTACGCAAAAACGCTCTTTCATAATTATAAAAAAGGACTCATTCAGAGCCGCTTCAGATTTCACAGAATAGACGGTGCCGATGGATATCAGATGAAGGTATATTCATATTCCGGAAAAAAGAAGCTGCTTGGCACCTACAGTGTCCGGCAGGACGCACACACCGCGGATACGGATGTTTTGCCTTTTGAATTTGACAACAGCAGGCTGACCGCGAAGGTCAGACCATTCAGACTGGTGGATGGAAAAAAGGTTTATGGTCAGTGGAGCGGATATTCGGAGTACAGATAACTGGAATACTCTGACCTGATCAGCGTTTCATTACTATTCACGGCTGTAACTCCTTATTCACGTAAAACTATAGTTTGACATAACTAACTCGATGTGGTATAATCAGATCAGTGCAGCGTTTCAGTCATTTTGGATGTGACCGGGACGCTGCGGCGAGTAACGTAAATAAAGCTGGAGGTCTGATGTATGAGGTCGAACGAATCCGCTGAGGATTATTTGGAAACTATATTGCTTTTATCAAAAAAACTCCCGGTCGTGCGTTCTGTTGATATTGCAAATGAACTGGAATTTAAAAAAAGCAGTGTTAGTGTAGCTATGAAAAAGCTCCGCGAGAGCGGCAAGATCACTGTGACCGATTCGGGATATATTTATCTTACTGATGAGGGAAAGGAGCTCGCTGAGAGGGTCTATGAAAGGCACACTGTATTTACGGAGTTTCTGACATCTCTTGGGGTGGCACCCGATGTAGCAGAAAATGATGCCTGTCGAATCGAGCACATCATCAGTGAGGAGAGTTTTCAGGCATTCAAACGGCATATTGAGACATCATAGATAACTGTTTTGCGGAGTGACAGCAAAAAAAACAGTTGACACATAATAAGATATGTAATACTATATGCACGAAAAGGCAAGAGCGTCTCGGATTGGATCCGAAGTGTTCTCGCCTTTTTTGCGCGATAAGGCGCGAGCGAGTCCGGAGGATGAAGCAGCGAGCGGGTCCGCAGTCCGGTTTTTGATCGGAGCAGCGCCGTTACTATTCACGGCTGTCACTCTCTACATTGCTTGACCAACGCTTGATTTTGTGATAAAATGTCAGCAAAAATCAATATATAGCAATTTGGAGGTTGATAAATGGATATAAACAAGATACCTGCGTATGAATTGATATCGACAGAGAAAATTGAAGAGGTGAACAGTACAGGCTACCTTCTTTCTCACAAAAAAACAAAGGCAAGGGTCGTGATCCTTGAAAATGATGATGACAACAAGGTGTTTGATATAGGCTTTCGCACCCCGCCTACAGATTCTACAGGGGTGCCGCATATAGTTGAGCACACCGTACTGTGCGGTTCTGAAAAATTCCCGGTCAAGGATCCCTTCGCAGAGCTTGACAAAGGCTCTCTGAATACTTTCTTAAACGCCATGACATATCCCGACAAGACAGTATATCCGGTTGCAAGTGTCAATGACAAGGATTTTAAAAATCTTATGGATGTGTATCTGGATGCCGTATTTTTTCCCAATATATATAAGGAAGAAAAAATCTTTCGCCAGGAGGGCTGGCACTATGAAATGGATTCCGTCGACGGGGAGCTGAGGTACAACGGAGTGGTATTCAATGAGATGAAGGGGGCGTTTTCATCTCCGGATGAGTATTTTGATACACTTCTGCAAAAGACTATTTTCCCTGACAATGCATACGGTGTAGTTTCGGGGGGAGATCCGCAGATCATCCCTGAGTTGAAGTGGGAGGATTATCTTGACTTCCACAGGAAATATTATCACCCTTCCAATAGTTATATCTACCTTTACGGAGATATTGACTTCGAGGAAAAATTAAATTGGATCGACTCGGAATACTTATCCAGATTTGATTATCTCGAAGTAGATTCAGAGATCAGGCTTCAAAAACCATTTGAAAAAATGAAAAAAGCTGAAGGCTGCTATCCGATAGCATCGGACGATGATCCCGATGGAAAAACATATCTCGCATATGCGGCAGTTTGTGGCGACACACTTGATCCGATCAGATTTCAGGCGTTCCAAATTCTGGAATATGCCCTTGTGGAGTCTGTCGGAGCTCCGGTCAAGGAGGCATTAGTTAAGGCAGGAATTGGCACTGAGATCGATGGCTCATACAGCGAGCCGTTTCGTCAGACATTTTTCAGTATTAGTGCCAAGAGTGTGCCGGATGACAAAATAGATGACTTCATGAAGATAATTCGTGAGACTTTGACTGGGATCGTAAAGGAAGGAATTAACAAAAGATCATTAAAGGCAGCCTTAAATGCGATGGAGTTCCAGGTTCGCGAGGCTGATTTCGGAAGATACCCAAAGGGACTTATGTATGGTTTGAGCCTCTATGATTCGTGGCTCTACGATGATAGTAAACCATTCTTACATCTACATATAAATGATTCATTCGACTACCTTAGAAAGAATTTAGACACGGGCTACTTCGAGGGTTTAATTCAAACTTATCTGCTCGATAATCCACATTCAGCTTTTGTGATACTCAGGGCAAAACCCGGCATGGCAAATGAGATAGACAGAAAAGAGAAAGAGAAACTTAAATCATGTCTTGATAAACTCGACAATAATGAGCGCGAGGAGATCGTAAAGCAGACGGCTGAGTTGAAAAAATATCAGGAGGAGCCATCCACGCCCGAACAGTTGGAGACGATCCCCATGCTTGGACGGGAGGACATAGGGAAGGAGGCAAGACCTATCGTCGCCGAGGAGAAAAAACTCGGAGATATCAAAACTATATTTAATAAAGTGCATTCAAATGGAATTGCATATATTAAATTTTCATTTGATATTCATGATTTAGAGGAATATGCTCCTTATATCGCATTGCTCTCAGACATCCTCGGTGCAATGGATACGGATGAGCATGACAAGCTTGAATTGTCAAATGAACTTCTTCTTCATTCGGGAGGCTATTCGATAACTACATCAACTCATGCCATGATCGACAGCGACGAATATCTCGTAAGATTGAACATGAAGACCAAGGTTCTCTATCATGAGGTGGGTACCATGATGAAGCTGCTCACTGAGATAGTCGGAACCACGCATCTGTATGACAGGGAAAGATTAAAGGAGATCATTGCGGAGAGGAGGTCGATGAGACAGGCGTCAATGCCCGCGGCAGGACATATGACTGCGGTCAACAGGGCATATGCCTACATAAGAGATGATGCCAGATGGATGGAAGAAATGAAAGGCATATGCTACTATGATTTCCTGAAAGCACTTGATGATGATTTTGAGAAATACGCGGATAACCTTGTAAGCGTGCTGACATATTTGTTAAAGACCATATTTAATAAAGAAAGACTTCTGATAAATCTGATAGCAGACGATGAGGGGTATGAGGTCTTTGAAAAGGAATATGCAAAGTTCACGGACAATCTGTTTGGCTCTGGATCGGATCTGAATGGCAAAGAAGTAAATGACTCCGCTCATGTTTCGGGAAGTCCGGATGCTTCATTTTCAGACAGACCGGCTCCTGCGTACAGGGTCGCCGGTATAACTCCCAATGAGGGCTTGCTGACTCCGGGCAATGTTCAGTATGTGGCAAGGGCAGGTGATTTCAAAAAACACGGGATCGATTATCACGGCTCCTTTGCGGTACTGAAGACTATCTTAAACTATGAGCATCTTTGGAATGAGGTCAGGGTCAAGGGAGGAGCATACGGTGTCATGAGCGGATTTTCACGAAACGGCATCGGGAATATGGTTTCATACAGGGATCCGCATCTTTCCGGAACGAATGATATTTATGAGGCTGTGCCGGGATATCTGCGTTCGTTTGACGTGTCTGACAAGGACATGGTGAAGTTTATAATAGGAACGGTGCGGAGTATGGATGCGCCGCTCACACCTGTTGCCGAGGGCACGAGGTCTTATGAGTACTACCTGACCGGCATGACATTTGAAAAGGTGCAAAAATCCAGAGACGAGGTTTTGGGAACCACCACAGAGGATATCAGAAGGTCGGCAGATATGATAGAAGCTGTTCTGGCTGACGGGTACATATGTGTAGTCGGGACCGAGGACAAGATAAAGGAGCACGGGGATATGTTTGACAGCATACGCCCGCTTGCGGATTGAGGTAGAAAATGTCAGAAGAAAAAGAATACAGATCGGGGTTTGTTTCGATAGTCGGACGTCCCAACGTCGGCAAATCAACACTTATGAACAGGATCATCGGTGAGAAAATTGCGATCACCTCGCCGAAGCCGCAGACGACCAGGGGCATGATAAAGACTGTCTATCATGATGACAGAGGGCAGATCATTTTTCTCGACACACCGGGTATACACAAAGCGAAAAACAAACTCGGCGAGCAGATGATGAGATCAGCGGCGGAGGCTATAGGCGACGCGGATCTTGTGTTGTGGCTTGTCGAGCCGAAAGAGACGATAGGCAGGGGCGAGCAGCATATAGCGGAGCAGCTGTCAGGCAGCTCCGGCGTCCGCGTGGTACTGGTCATCAACAAGGTGGACAGGATCCGAAAGGATGAGCTGCTTTTGGTCATTGACGCCTACAAGGAGCTGATGGATTTTGCCGAGATAGTACCGCTGTCAGCAAGGACCGGAGAAAATGTATCGGAGCTCATCGATGTGATGTTTGAGCTGCTCCCCGAGGGTCCCATGTATTATGATGAGGAGACGCTGACAGATGAGCCGGTGCGCGAGATCGCAGCGGAGATCATCAGGGAAAAAGCGCTCATGCTCCTGAGTGATGAGATACCGCATGGTATAGCAGTGGTCGTAGATACGATGAAAAAAAGAGGCACAAGAGAGCTGTATGATATCGAGGCGACCATAGTGTGTGAGAAAAATTCCCACAAGGGTATCGTGATAGGAAAGAATGCGCAGATGCTAAAGCAGATCGGAATGAAGGCAAGACCGGATATAGAAAAGCTTATCGACTGTCCGGTGAACCTAAAGCTCTGGGTCAAGGTCAGAAAGGACTGGAGAGATTCCGAGATACAGCTAAAAAATCTGATCCACACGTCGCAGACACGGTGACGCTTATGAGAGAAAAATACATCGGAATGGTGCTGTCCTCCGCGACC
>JAGBOK010000029.1 GCA_017633905.1 Eubacterium sp.
CGGCATGAGTCCCGCAAGCACGGGAACAGTGATGCCCGCTGCCCTGACCTTCTCCATGAATCTGTAGAATATCTCATTGTCATAAAAAAGCTGCGTAGTCAGAAAATCGACCCCGGCATCTACCTTGATCTTTAGGTTTTCTATATCCTCCTCCGGCGATGCTGCTTCCGGATGAACCTCCGGATAGCACGCTCCGGCAACACAAAAATCATTGTTTTTCCTGACATCTGTGATCAGGTCGGAGGCGTGCTCATAGTATCTTGCCTGAAACTCCTCTTCACTCATCATGACCGGCTTGTCACCCCTGAGCGGCAGGAGGTTGTGAATACCGTTTCTATAGAGGTTTGTCAGAAAATTGTCCAAAAAAAGCTTGTCGGGGATAGCAGCACAGGTCAGATGGCAAAGTGCCTCGATCCCGCACTGGTTCTGAATATAGTTTGCTATTGCAAACGTATTCTCGACAGTGTTTCCGCCGGCGCCGTAGGTCACACTGATAAAATCAGGCTGCAAATATTTGAATTCATCGAGCGCATCGTATATCACGGATACGTCTGAGTCCTTTTTCGGAGGGAACACCTCGATCGAATACGTCGGTCTGTTGGTATGAAATCTTTCTTTTATCATTTTATCTTTCCTAAAAGAAGCTCGCCAGTGTTTATGAGTTTCGTCATGCGAGAGCTGCCGTAACTATCGCCATCGAATATACCTCGCTGGCGTTGCAGCCTCTTGAAAGATCGTTGATCGGTGCGTTCAGTCCCAACAGTATAGGTCCGTAAGCATCGAAGTTTCCGAGATGCTGGGCGATCTTGTAGCCGATGTTGCCGGCTGCTATATCCGGGAAAATAAATGTGTTTGCCTGACCTGCGACCGGATCATCGGGACACTTGGTACGGGCAACCCTCGGATTCACGGCTGCGTCAAACTGCAAGGTGTCTCCCGCTATCGGAAGATCCGGAGCAGCCTTTCTCGTCTTCTCGGCAGCATTTCTCATCTTGTCTACCACGTCGCCTGAGCCTGAACCGTATGTGGAGTAGCTTAAAAACGCGAGCTTCGGATCTATGCCGAATACCTTGGCGCACTCCGTCACATCGAGCGCTATCTCTACGAGATCATCCTCTGACGGTTTGATATTGATCGCACAGTCTCCCATGGCAAGGACGGAGTTTCCTCCGGTGGCTCCTTCCCTGACCAGTATGAAGCAGGATGCGACCATGGTCTTGCCGGGCTTTGTCTTGATGATCTGGAGCGCCGGACGAACGGTGTCTGCGGTCGAGTATGTGGCACCGCCGAGCAGCGCGTCTGCCTCTCCCATCTTGACGAGCATGGTTCCGAAATAATTGCCCTGATGGCAGAGCTTTTCTGCATCCTCCTTGGTAAGTCCCTTGGCTTTTCTCAGCTCATAGAGCGTATCGATCATCTCATCCATCTTGTCATAGTTGTCGGGATTTATGATCTTTGCTCCCCTGATATTGAATCCGACATCCGCTGCCACATCAAATATCTCCTGCTCATCACCGATCAGTATCGGCTCCAGGAATGTAGAAGCGAGAAGTCTTGATGAAGCCTCGAGTATTCTCGGATCTTTTCCTTCCGTGAATACGATCTTCTTGGGATCCTTTTTAAGTATCTCAATAAGTTTTCCAAATCCAAATGCCATTTTTTTGATCCTCCTGTTTAATATAATGTTATTGTATCCTTTATTGATCCTTAGGAATTGTTTTCTCCTGAAAAATGAAAGCTTGTCAAGTGTTTTGTCATCCTATGCCATAGCTTTTTGCAAGCTCTTTGAACGCAGGCAGACTTCTTTCTATCATTTCCTGCGATACACAGTAGGATATGCGGACATATCCCGTAACACCGAAGCTGTCTGAGGGCACAAAGAGAATGTTGTATCCTTTGGCTTTTTCCGCAAATGCGTTCGCATCGGACTCTAATGAGCGAACAAACAGATAAAACGCACCATCGGGCTGAACTACATAATATCCGTATTCTCTCAGTGCTCCTGCGAGTATATCCCTGTTTTTTTTGTATACCGAGATGTCAGAGGTGAGTCCCTGACACTTCGCAATCACCTTCTGTATGAGACTCGGCGCGCACACATATCCCATGGATCTGCCTGCCCCGCAGATACTTAAATATGTCTCATTATCTTTTGCGATCCTATTGCTCACCGCGATGTAGCCGATACGCTCGCCGGGCAGTGATAATGATTTGGAATAGGAATAGCATACTATGGTGTCGTCATAGCAGTTCATCGGGTAGACGACCTCTGCATCACCGTAGACCAGCTCTCTGTAGGGCTCGTCCGATATGAGATATATCTCATGACCGTACTCTGCTTCTTTTTTCTTCAAAAGAGCGCTCAGCTTTTCTATGTTTTCCTTTGTTATGACTGCGCCGGTGGGGTTGTTCGGAGAGTTGATGATGATACCTCTGGTATAGGGTGTCAGCTTTTTCTCAAGATCGTCAATATCCGGCTGGAAGGTCTCACTGTCAGAGCGCGCCGTGATAAAATCTGCTCCAGCATTTTCCACAAATACCTTGTACTCGGGAAAGTACGGCGCAAATGTGATAAATTCATTTTTTTCCTCCGAGTCCGGAGTGAGCGCTTTGATCGTGATGGTAAGTGATGCCGCTGCCCCACAGGTCATGTAGATGTGTCCGGCATCAAGATCCGTGCCGTGGGTTCTGTTGATATAGTCGCTTATCGCCTCTCTGACCTTCATATCGCCGGGACCCGAGGTGTATCCGAAAAGCTCTACGGTATCGGAGTTTTTCACGAGATCTTCTATCTCTTTCATTACCTGATCCGGCGGGCTGACTGAGGGGTTCCCTATGGAAAAGTCATATACGTTTTCCTCTCCAAGCTCTGCTTTTTTCTTCTTGCCATATTCAAATATGTCCCTGATCTTTGAAGGGCTTGCGCCCAGGCTGTACATTTTTTCTGAAATCATCTTATGTCTCCTGTTATGCTTTTTTCGATTACTGTTAATGACTGACAGACACACCTGTCAGCACCGGATGCACGCATTCATAAGCTGATACGGGTGTCTTTCAAGCTAAAACCCATCCCTATGAGGATCACGGTCTGGCGAACAGATCTCCGCACGGCTCATAATAGTCATCAGGTCTGTTTGCCCAGCACATCGCAAGTATTGGTTTTTTCTCATCGAACCCGATCACCCTGTAGCCGGCGAACATCTCGATGTGATAGATGCCCAAGTATCTTCCGTTTGATGCTCCGGTTCTAAAGAGTACATCTGTCGGCAGATAATCCATGTTTTCTATGTTCTCATATTCCCATGCTCCGAGCACTCTTTTTTTGCCCGCACACCATCTGCATTCCTCAGCAGCCGTGGGTGCCCATTTTTTTCTGCCGAAATATTTACCGAGCTTTTTGTAAGCTCTCCACACCAAAGAGCTGCAGTCATAATATCCTTTGGACATTCTGTTTGGCTGTGAGTAGCTGCATGTCCTGCCGATGCGTATCGCTGTATCAAGGACATCTGAGTATCCTTTTTTTACGACCGACACCGCGCAGCCGATACGCTGCATGCCATAGTTGCCGGGAATGAGCGCGTAGATTATGGTGTTGCCGACTTTTCCTGATACGACATATCCGTCGTCATCGACCTTGGCAACGGACGGACGTGAGGATCTCCATTTGATCTTTCCCTTGTATTTTTTGACGGACAGACTGAAGCTGTCTCCCACATCCATGACGTGATGATCCTCGCTGATCCCCGTGAGCTTGTTTATGTATGTGATGGTGATGGGATTTCCGTTCAGTCTGACGGTGATCACGGACGTTCCTTCTACATACGACTGGATATGAAGCATCTTTGAGATCGGATCGAGGGTCACATCCACAAGCATTGATGAATTGGATGAAACATAGTCAAAGCTGTAGTATTTGAGATCGGGACAGTCCTTGAGCTCCACATCGGCAGCTCCTATGGTCTCATAGACCATATAAGAAGTGACCTTGCCTGTCTCCGGTCTGGTCATTGAGGTATCACCCATGATTATAAAGGTAAACTTGGCGAGCCATGTTTCCTCAGTGTAGCCTGTGGGCGAGAGCGCATCCTCTTTTTTTATCTTGGCGGAGAGGATGACCGTAGCCTCACCCCCTGCAAGCACGGTGTATGTGTGCTCTTTTTCATCAACGGATATCAGGGTCTCGTCGTCCACGGAATATGATATTGCGACATCCGCATAGTCATCTGTGGATGAAATGTTTAAAAGCTTTTCTCTGACATCGGAGGGAGCACCCGCGAGATCCTCTCCCGCATCTTCTCTCGCAAAGGTCAGATACCCGTGATCTCCGACATGAAAAAACTCCCTGTCATAATCAACAGGCTGAATGTTGTCTTTGTTGTGAAGACGCACATCGCGGGATATTGTATTTAATTCCGCCGCCTGATCCGAGACTGCAGCAGGCTCCTGCTCCGCTCTCGCCGGTGCGGATACATCTGCTCCCGCAACGGCAGCCGCTCCGGATGATATCAATATCACACTTGCAAGCACGGCTATAACAAAAATGCCAAAAGCAACGATCTTATGGGATATATTTTTTATCATACAGGTGTTCATCGTACTACTTCCTTTCATATTTTAGGTATTGTAGCACAAAATCAATTTTTTTTCAAGAGCCACTATATTTTGCATGTGCGGAGTGGCAGCCGTGGATAGTAACTATCTGAGATTGTCAAGCAGCATGACGGGGATCCTCAGGTTCCCCTCTCCCCAGCCTATCTCGAGATCGGGCTTGTTCTTGCCGTGATAGTCGGTCCCACCGGTGATAAAAAGACCGTATTCATGCGCAAGCTTTCTTACGAACGCCTCGTCTGTTCCTTTGTTTCTCGAGTACAGAGCCTCTATCCCCTGCAGCCCGTATCCTACGAGTTCTTCGATCATTTCCCTGATCTGCGAGACAGAGAGCTTGTATATCATCGGATGCGCAAGAACAGGCTTGCCTCCTGCGCCCAAGATCGCCTTGATCCCCTGCTCGGGTGTTACATACTTCCTGTGGACATAAAGCGGCGAGTTCTCGGCAAGGAGAGTTCCGTCGGCAAATGCCGCCTTGATCGAGGGTACCACTCCGCCCTCCATCAGGAGTCTCGCAAAGTGGGGTCTCGCTATTGTCACGTTTCCAAAAGTTTTTATCAGGTTTTCGTATGTGATCATCTTGTAGCCGGCATTGTAGAAATTCTCGCACATTTTTTTGTTGCGGTTATCTCTCTCATCCCTGGCGTATTTGAGCACGTCCAGAAGATGTTCGTTCTCGATATCCATGCCATATCCGAGGATGTGGATCTCTTTTTTCATCGATCCATCCGGTATCGCATATTCACATGATATCTCGACACCGTGTATGACCTCTATCGGCTTGCCCTCCGCGGCTTTTACCGCCTCTGCGACACCTGCGACAGTATCGTGATCCGTGAGCGCCATGGCAACAAGATCCTTTTCAAGAGCCAGTTTCACAAGCTCTGTGGGAGTATCCGTCCCGTCCGAGCATGTGCTGTGCATGTGTAAGTCGATAAGCTGCATTTTGATTCTCCGTTTCTATTATTATTTCTATCTTTTACTATCTTTCTTTTTATACTCTGTTTTTGGTTTATACTTCTTTTTTCTTTTGGCTTCGGTCAGTCTGCGTTTTTCTCACGGCTTGTTCAGATCAGTCAAGCGACCCGGTCTGTGCGAGGATCCTCTCGACATCCTTCTCATACTCAGGCTTTTTGACGCGGATCCTGTCCATCTCATTCAGGCATTCTGTCATCACACCGGTATTATAGTCGAGCTGGTCACGAAGCTTCTGCCTTCTTAAGTTAAGATCATGCCTGACCTCTACCATCTCCGAGGGATCAACAAGCGCCTTCACCTGTACAAACCAGATCTCTCTGTCCCTCACTCCGATCTTTTTTAATGTCTCGATCAGCTTGTCGTGGTTTTCTTCTATCTGGATGGTTCCCTCTCTCTGTCTCGCCCATTCTCTCTTTGCCTGCTGATACTGGCTGTAGACGAAGTCAAGCTCCGTTGCGTTTCTCACGCGGTATTTTACGTTCATGTATTCGAGAGTGCGCACGTTGTTTACATATTTGATCTTCACCCTGTTGGTGAGCGAGATCGCTTTGTTTTCCTTTTTCTCAGCTATAGCCATCTCCATCCTGTTTTTTCTTGACTCTGACATGATGATGGCAGTAACAACGAAGGCGAATGCGGCGGTCGCGATAAAAGGCACCGTAATATCAATTTTCCATACCGCAACAAGTACCGCAAGTGCTATCGCAACTATAGTAAGTATTGTCGCCAGCGCCTTGCTGATGCTTCGCAGTGTCTTCTGTTTGCGGTTGATCTCTTTTTTCTCTGATTCAAGAAATGCCTTTTCCCCGCCAAGACGTCTCAAATCGTTGTGGATCTTTAGCTGGTAGTCCTCATATTCAAGGAGTTTTTCTATGTCTCTGCCCACATCCGGCTCATACCGTTCGAGCGCCTGTCTCTGAGCCTCCGTGATCCTGTATCTCTTGCCTTTAAGGCTCTTTCTCATTTCGGTGAGTTCAAGTATCCTCTTGGCGCAGACATGTATCGTTGCCGCGTCATCCTCGGGGGCTGTGTCTATCATCTGGATGTCTTTGAGATAGGAAGTCACTCTTCCATACTCGAACTTGACGTCGTTGCACTGTCTTTTCGCCTCCATGATGGTATCTCTGAGGCGTTCCAAATACGCGATCCTCGCTGATTTATTACCCAGATCGACATTTTCTTTCTCAAAATACAGCTTGTCACCGATTATCTTCTCGACCTCAGCCGCATCCTCCTGCTGCTGAAGGCTTATGTCCTCCGGCTCTGCCGCTTTGTATTCCTTTTTCTTTTTCTTTCCCAGAAATCCGAACAAATTAAACCGCACTTCCAGCCGCCTTTCTGAGTTCTTCTTTGTATTCTTCTATCTCATCGTCATCTATAACATGTGTCTCGATCTGTGACTTTGCCTCCTCAAATCTGCTTCTCACAGCCTCTAACTGCGCGTTGTTCATGCCGTTTACAATGCATTCTTTCTCAAATTCCTCCACTCTGCCTCTGATCAATAAAAGATAGAGATAGTGGATCAGCGACTCCTGACGGTGATTCCTTGAATATGCTTCCTTGAAATCCCGCTCTGCATCCGAGAAACTCGATGTGTAGAAATGTGCTATTCCCAGATTGTGAAGTATATTCCCGTAAGCCTCCGGAGTAAAGTTGACTGCATAGGCTCCGCCTAAAAGCTTGCGATATGCTATTACGCTTCTTGCGTAGAGTCCTGCGCGCATATAGTTGTCGGCGCGTATTTTCCTCTTTTCATGAAGAGGCAGATTCGATATCTCATCTATGACTCTTGCGAGCTTTCTGATCTCATCCTCCCTGTAATAATCACAGCCGCACAATATAGTTACAACGAGATCCTTCAGTCTGTTTTGATTGGTGATCATTGTATCCAATTTATCAGAGAGATCTTTAAGCTTTACCTCCTCACGCAGCCACAGCACGAGACTTTTGTTGAAAAAATCCTCTGTGATCGTATATATGTTGTTGGCAATATAGAAGCAAAGCTCCTCTATGGAATAGACCTTTGCTCCCGTATAGGGCATGGTATATGGCGTTGCCGCAAGGCTTCCGGCGCATTTTATGAACATTTGACCGCCTCCTCCCATACCCGGTCAGTTCCGGGCATTGTCTCTCCAAATCCCTTGTCACATATCGTAAATATCGCAGTATCGCGACTTTCAAATCTCGTTCTGATCTCAAGTCTCGTCATGCGGTCTGCCTTGCCTGCAACGGGCGTTATGTCAAGCATGACCGTCTTTGCCTCTCCGTCAAATGCCGGCTTGATATTGACAGGGATCTCCGTATCTCCGTCGGGGATAAGATCAAAACTTGTATCTACTTCAAACCACGGCTCACCGGCTCTCGCTATCAGAAGCTCCTCGGTATGCCCTCCCGAATACACATCTATCGAAAGACTTGCCGGCACCATATCCGGCGCGAATATAAGGTAATCGTCAAGACGGTTTCCGCCGGAAAATTCCCTTGCGGCATATACAGCCCCGGAGACATAGAGGTTCCGCCCCCTGAACAGACGTCTGCCCACTGCAAGTCTCGGGAATACGGCATCTGCCCACTCCGTCTCAAAACCGTCTCCGGTCATGAAAAGTGATGATATGTACTGGGATCTCAGCACGCCCCTTACTAAATTCTCAAATACGGCTCCTTTTTTGGACAGATACAGCTCCTCCTCGTCCGTCACCGCCTCAGACATATTCTGCGGCATGGCGCCAGCGGCAGCATCTATTTCTCTTGCAAATGTCTCTGTCAGATTGCGTTCCGAGACACCAACCAGAGAAGGCGTATGCGTGCGGTCGATCTTTAACTGTTCGTATATCAGGTTTTCTCCGTCATAGTCAAATAACCCCACATCGTTAGTCCACAATTCTTTTCTCTGATATAGTACATAATACATGTAGCTTCTCTTGTGATCTATGATCTTTACCCTGTCGGACTCGAGTCCTATCAGAGAGAGTGCCTCATACAGTCTGTCCACAAAATCCTTGTTCATCTCCGGAACCGTGATGACTAACATCTTGATCTTCTCACCGGGATATCTGCCTCTGGTGAGAGCGAGAGTTTTTTTGAAAAAATACGCGACGACCCTCTCCGGGTCAACCTTTTTTGCTCCCATCCGGATCCGTGATCCGTCTCTCAGACTGTCCAGGAAGCCGCTGATATCATCTCTGCCCTCAAAGCTTACTATGGTATCTATCAGGGCATCGGGATTGTCCTCTGACTGCCCCATGAGCACGGGCTCCATAAGCTCCCTGTCATATACGGCAAGCTGCGACACCTCATTGCCAAGATCCAGACCCACTATCAGGCTGCGTTCATCACTCATATGGTATATTCTCCCTACAACAATGTAAATAGGCTCTTTGCAAGCTCCTGTTCCATAACAAACGCCTTGCTAAGGCTCTCATATTTCTCCGTGTCATTATTGTTTTTCGCTTCTATTATCGCATTTACCTGTTCAAATACACTATCGGCGCCAGCCACCGCCTCTTTTTTCTTTAACTCAAATTCTCTGGATCTCTTGCCGGTCTCCTCCTCGTATATGTAGCCAAAGGTCTCCTCGCCGGCAAACAGCAATACAGAAGCAATGAATATCCCGTCAAATACCTTTGTCATGGGTCTTGACTCGTATTCTCCGTTTTTATTCTTTACAAACAAAAATACTCCGTCAGGCGTTGAGCTGTAATACTGGACAATTACAGGGGTAAGTATGGTGCCGGGCACCTCTGCCTTTCCTGCAAAGTCCTTCATAAACGGAAGTATGCAGCCATCAGAAGCAAGCTCCTCAAGACTTCTGTTTACAAATTCCTTTTCTTTTTCGTTCAGGCTTTCCTTCCCGGAGAGCTTTTTGCAGGCGGCAAGCACCATGACCTCATCCCTCGAATATACTGCCTGTCTGTATATCTTTTCATAGGTCTGCTCGCCAAAGTCTGTTTTTCCGACTATATATTCATAGGCGATCTCTGACAAAAATGCCTTGACAAGGACTCTGTTCTCCCCGTCATCGTAGTATTTAAGAAAAATATCCTCAACAGCCGATACATCCTGAACAGCGAACAGCACCTGTCCGAGAAGTCTCTCCCTCACGCTCTCAAAAAATCCCGGATTGGTTCTGATATTCCCTTCAAAGCTCTCCATCTGTGCCGCTCCCGTACCTATGCGGCGCACAGTCACGGCGTCTCTGAACAGCTTCTCGAACACCCCTGTCTCTCCCATATAATACTGAAGGAGGTAATTGAGTATCGGATGATCCTTGTGTCCTTTGTTGTACAGCATCAGAGCCCACTTGACCAGATCGTCATTGAACTCATACTCTGCGTTTCTTATCCTGTCAATAGTAAGCTCCGCAAGCTCGTCCTCTCCGCAGCCATCAGTTCCGAATTTGGTCAAAAGTATCGATGCCTCTTCCATCCTTCCGCATCTGATGCAGTCTGTAGCCACATCGCCGATACGGCCTCTTTTGATGGTTTCCGGTTTCAGATAGTTCATAAGAAGCTTCAAATATGCGTTCTTTTCTTCTCCGGGAACAGAACGGGATATGTAGTCATATATACGCATAAACACCCGCCCGTGGAAATCATCACGCAATTTTTTGCTGGCAAGTGCGCGAAACAGCACATCAAGGTCAACCGGATCGGGATTTATGTTTTTCTCTGCTGCCTGGGCAAGACTGATCAAAAGATGATCATGTACGCTTGCGTCGCCCAGGTCATAGGTTATTTTATTATCCGGTTTTTCGGCATTCTTATTTGTGGTCCTTACGAGTCCTTCTGACGGATAGCACGCCTTGGCAAATTTATCTCCGTCATAAAACCTCGTGAGCTCATAATCTATACTTCCTATATACTGGTTTCCCTCCCTGTCAGAAAAGAACAGTCTGTAATCGGGAGTATAAATATCCATCAGGGCGCGCCCTCTGTCAAGAGGATATGTTCTCTCTACATTTGACTGGAGGTGTATTACGGTTACGCTCTCTATCCCGGGAACCTGACACGTCAAAAGATGCCTGAACATGATATGGGGGAGATGCTCGGAAACCGTCTCGATATCGTCCTCTGTCAGGATCTCGGAATATAAGTATCCAAGATCTGAGGTGACTCTCTCTCTGCCGATCTGATAGATCACAAACTCTTTTATCTGCTCATAATAACTCTCAAATGCTGTCGGATTTTCTTCGCGGTTTTTGATTATGTTTGAAAAAAGAAATGCTTTTTTTGTATCATTCAGATGATTCTCGTACTGAAAATATGAGAGAACGGAATGAGGAAGCGGCTCATCCCTGCCTGTATCCGCTGTGTACATATAGTATTCAAAGAGGTCGGTGAGCCTTAAAGTCTCCTCCACCCCTTTTTTATACCAGTCAAAATATGCGGGCTCTCTTTTTTCGTATCTGATAAGGAGCGAGCATATATTTCTCAGTATGTCGGTTGACGGATATTTCTCATACACCCCAAACAGCACTCTCATGAGGAGCGCTCCCGTACCATGTCCCAGGGGATCATCTCCTGCCGAATACAAAGAACCCGCCCCCTCTATAAGCGGCAACCCCCTGCCCTCCGAGAGCACGGTTATGATGTCCGCAAGCTCCGATGTGACCATATCCGAACGCAGTCCGTACAACAATACTCTTAAGTTTACGGCATCAAGAGTCCTGAGAAGCTCAGGGTTTCTGATATAATACTTCATTACCTCCGAGCAGACCAGCGGAGAATTGTTGCTGCCCGCAAGAAGCTCGCGCAATCTTTCTACACATTTTACATCAGAAGTATACTGCTCCATTCCGGTCCTCATGCCGGTCAAAAGCAGTATCGTTCCCATATATCCGCTTCCGGAATACTCCCTGATAAGGTCATTTACCTTCTGTTTATCCTCGTCACGACCGGAATACAGATATTTGATATATTCGGAAAGGACATAGTTCTCTACCTCCGTCTGGGAAGCATTGTTCCCGGGCTTGGGAGTCATTTCCGTATTTCTGTAGAATTCAAGCTTTGACACCTCTGAATCCATGAGTAATGCCATATATCCCTTCAGCGGGATCATGTATTTGAGGTCGAGCTTTTCCAACACTGAGCTATGCTTCTGGAGAAAAGCTACCAGCTCCTTTTTGCTCACCTTGCCCTCTTCGTGCGCAATGATGCTCCTGATGAGCATTGCCTCTACCGCACGCTTGGCTCTGCGGATCTTTCTCTCCTTGGAGCCGGCGGGCGAGTGGACCCTGATCTCGATAGAATGGGTCTCATACGGACTTGTAAATGTTATTCTTCCGGTATGACGCCCCTCGCTCACCTTGCCGGAGATCACCTTAAACCCGAGTCTTCCTCTCAACCCACCGAATTCATCTGTCCAGAGGAGCTTTCTCTCTGTCTCGATAAAATCGCCTGTCACATCGACTCTGACAGCTATTGATCCCCACGCGTTCAGATTGATTAGGATGGAATCCTCGATATCGCTTCCGGAGAGCTCATACTCGATCACTCCGTCGTGAACGACGGCTGATTCAAGCGCGAACCGCACCGGCTTTTTCTTGTCAAAAGCAACTAAAAACTCCTCCATACCGGACATTCCCGAATTGGTCTCCAACAGCCTGTCATATATCAACTGTCCCTCGGGATCTCTGTATAAAAAAGTTTCTCTAAACATCGGATCACGAAATAGTTTGAGTCCGTTTGCGGGTTTTGATTCCGTCTTTTTCTGGAGAGTAAAGTAATCATTGACCTTTTCTCCATCCTCATCTATGAGTTCAGGTGAAACTATATCTACCTCATACGGAACAAAAGCTTCTCCGCAATCCGTCACCAGAATAAGCTTTCCCGTCAGTTTTGTCCCTGCGATCAGGTACTTTGCATCAACATCAACGTTGAGCTCGTTTTTCTCACTATCAAATACAGGCAGGAATGTAACACCGGTCTGTGAGACGAATCCAAAGCCCTTGACTCTTGTATTTCTGGAATTGGTAACCGTGAGACCGGAGGATCCGCTTCCTCCGGCCACTACTTCAAACCTTACCTCTTTTGGCTCTATGACAAGCGAGGGCGGTTCGTATGTGAAGTTTCCTTTTGCCAGAAAATATATCTTCTCCCTCATTTACACTCCTTAGACAATCAGCTTTTGCTCACTTCCGGGCGGTATATGATCTCATGTCTTCCGGGACCGTTTGAAATCATCTTTACCGGAACCTCCAGCTCTTTTTCGATAAACTCGATATACGCCCTGCACTCTGCAGGAAGCTCGTCATAGCTTTTGATTCCTCTGATATCCGTCTTCCACCCGGGCAGATACTCATATACCGGCTTTGCTTTTTTAAGCATCCCCGTGGTCGGGAAATCTCTGGTCACGTTCCCCTCTATCTCATAGCCTACGCACACAGGCAGCTCATCGAGATATCCGAGTACATCAAGCACCGTGAGCGCGACCTCGGTAGCCCCCTGTACTCTGCATCCGTATCTGCTTGCTACCGCGTCAAACCATCCCATTCGTCTCGGACGTCCGGTAGTAGCACCGTATTCTCCACCGTCACCGCCTCTTTTTCTGAGCTCGTCAGCAACCGCCTCATCAAGTATCTCCGAAACGAATTCTCCTGCTCCTACCGCCGATGAATATGCCTTGACCACGGTGACGATCCTACTGATCTCATACGGCGGAACTCCTGCTCCTATAGCACCGTAGCCCGCGAGGGTGGAAGATGATGTGACCATGGGATATATACCGTGGTCAGGATCTTTTAAGGATCCGAGCTGACCCTCGAGAAGGATCCTCTTTCCGTTTTTTCTCGCATTGTACAGCAAAGCTCCGACATCCGTCACATAAGGGTCTATCATATCTCTGTATTCAGCCATCGTCTTCATCAGCTCGTCGAGATCGATCTCCGGCTTGTGATAAAGATGTTTAAGCAGAATATTTTTTTTGACCAAAACGCCCTCGAGCTTTTCCCTCAATTCCTTCTCGTCAAAAAGCTCCGAGACCTGTACTCCGATCTTGGCATATTTATCAGAATAAAAGGGAGCGATGCCCGATTTGGTTGATCCAAATGACTTGCCGGCAAGTCTCTCCTCCTCGTACTTATCAAACAGGACATGATATGGCATCACGATCTGCGCACGATCCGAAACAGCTACCCTCGGCTTGGGAACCCCCTTGTCAACTATTCCTTTTATCTCTTTGACAAGATCCGGGATATTCAATGCGACCCCGGGTCCTATGACGCTCACCGTATGAGAATAAAAAACACCGGATGGCAGTATATGCAGGGCAAACTTTCCATAATCGTTGACTATGGTATGTCCGGCATTGGACCCTCCCTGGAACCTCACGATAATATCAGACTCCTCACCGAGCATATCGGTGATCTTGCCCTTGCCCTCATCGCCCCAATTGGCGCCGACCACAGCAGTTATCATATAGCACTCCTTCCCGTCACTGACTGACACAAAATACCAAATAGCTATTATAACTTATTTAATGTGTTACTGTCAAGAAAAAGCCGTCCGGACTCCCACAGCCAACGAATTTCCGCCTAAAAACAGGGAGAGCTTCTACAGCAGGGGCTTCATGACGACCCGACACCCAACTTCTCCCTGCACAGCTCATAGCCCTTCCTCGGCCATTCATCCGCAGCCTGTATGGTCAGTATTGCCTCGGTTTCATTCATGGCGTTATAGAACCACACGGCAGCCTCTTCGTAATCTCCGATGTCGTAGAAATAGTGTCCCAGCTCGCAGCACATTTCGGCAGACCCTTCGGTCAGAAGATCCTTTAGAGAAAATTTGAGCAGCGCATTCGCATCCCCGGCAATTCTCGCCGCATGTGCCACAACGCACGAAGCCTCCCTGATCTCATCCGCCGATCTGGTATCGTCTGTCACGGTCTGCTCGAACACAGGTCTTGCCGCGATGAAGTCATCATCCGTTCCAGAAATAAAAAGCTCCATCGCATACATGTGATGTAAATGCTTTGAGAGTCTCCTGCCCTCACTGAATTCCTTCAGGAAGATCCTGTAATCCCTGGAGCTGTGAAGCCCCTCCGGCATATGAGTGATCACGATATCCGAATCATACACTACAGGATCAAGTCTCATCTTTTCGTGAACCGGTTCGATCCATGTGAATGTGCGCAGCCTTTTGAACAATTTCGGTCTGAGCTCTGCGTCAAAATTGTACGCTGTGCCGTTGGACAACTGGTTTCCATAGACCATCTGGACTATCTCTATGTCCTCGATTAAATTTCGTTTTAATATGTCAAACTTTACTTTGTTTTCAGGATCTATAACCTCATCTGCATCAGCTGAATATATGTAGTCTCCCGTGGCTTTGGAGAAGGCAAAGTTCCTCGCTGCCGAAAAGTCATCTACCCATTCAAACTCATATACTTTGTCAGTGTACTTGAGCGCAATCTCTTTTGTTTTATCTGTCGATCCCGTATCTACAATGATCATCTCATCCATCAGATCGCGCAAGCAATCCAAACATCTTGCGAGAACCTTCTCTTCGTTCTTAACTATCATGCAAAGACTAAATTTCATATAACCCTCCTTAACGATCCTGTCCGATATGACTGACTCTGAAATCTCTGATCAGAAGCTGTATGCTTCTCATCCCGCGATATTCATTGATCTGCGGCTGATAGATAATATCGATGCGCTCGGGATCATTGTTTTCCTTCATGAACCTGTCAAAGCGCTCCGCCTCACCAAAAGCCACTCCCTCTGCCGTTTTCTCCCTCGCGGGGGAAGTCCGCTCGTCACGATATACAAGGGACAGCCTGATATGCTGACCTTCTGCGCCCATATGTCTGACCGAAGCGATCCCGAGCCCCCTTGCGGCAAACATCGGTCTGGGGTTCCCGTTGCCAAAAGGTGCCATGGTCTCGATCTCATCTATCAGCGCTTCATTCAGATACGTGACAGGCACTTCAAGGTCGATCCGCAAAACGGGCACAAAATCCTCCCTGCGCAGTCCGGTATCGGAATTCAGTCTGCTGTCCAGTTCCGCAAGGTCATTCTTTTTTATGGTAAGACCAGCCGCCATGGCATGACCGCCAAACCGAACCATCAAATCCTTGCACGCAAGCAGCTTTTCAAACATGTTGTACTGAACTATGGATCTGCCCGATCCTTTGATCAGTTCATCGTCTGATCCGTCTGTATTCTCCGCATCGGTAAAGAATATGACCGGATGATTAAATCTTTCTTTGATTTTTCCTGCAATCAGCCCCACTACGCTCTCGTGGACTTCCTCAATGTATATCAAAATCACGTCGGGAAGGTCACCCGCGCCGGCATCCGGATACATTTTCAACAGCATTTTCATTCCGGCGTCAAGCCCGTCCTCAGTGATTTTTTTTCTCTCATCATTCAGTGTTTTTAATTTCGCAGCTGCGTCGGCGGAGCTTTTCTCATCCTCTGCCATGAGAACATCAAACGCCTCTTTTACGGATGACAGCCTGCCTGATGAATTGAAGCACGGTCCTATGATGAAACCTATATCCGAGCCGCGCAATTTGCGGTCTGCTATACCCTGTGCCGTGAGAAGCGCCTTCAAGCCAGGATTCTTTGTCTTCTCCAAAACCTCCAGCCCGTATTTTACAAGTATCCTGTTCTCATCCTTTAGCTCCATGACATCGGCAACCGTCGCAATGGCTACATATTGAAGGAGCTCTGTTTCAGCTTCGGTCAGACCGGTGCATGCAGTACCGGACGGAGCCTGCTCACGGGGATCATCCGGGTCAGGATCGCTGCCACCATAACATCCCGTTATGTATCTGTCAAGAGCGCATATCAGCTTGAACGCCACCCCGGCACCGCACAGTCCGTCAAACGGATACTCGTCATCCTGCTGCTTGGGGTCTATGATTATATCCGCATCCGGCAGCTCATCCTGGGGTTCATGATGATCCGTTACTATCACCTGTAAACCGCATTCACGGGCGTATCTGACACCATCAATAGCTGCTATTCCATTGTCGCAGGTGATGAGAAGCTCGCATTTTTTCTCTACAGCATCATCAACTATCCTGCGGTTTAGACCATATCCCTCGCTGACTCTGTCCGGCGTGAATATAAAAATCTCAGGCTTTTTGTTCCACCTGCCGGTGCTCTCAGACTGTTCTAAATCACTATTCATCCGATCATCATGCTCAGCCAATCCCATCAGCCCTACCTTTAGCACCTGCGCAGAAAATATCCCGTCGCAGTCATAATCTGAAGCTATGGCTATTCTCACATCGCCGTCTTTTTTTTCATAAAGGCTTCTTATCAGCTCGCACGCCTCCCTGACTCCCTTCATCAAAAAGGGATCGTGCAGATCATCAGTGCTCCCGTACATGAAATCCCTGATCCCCTCCGCTGTTTTGATGCCTCGGTTGCATATACACCTCGCCACAACGGCAGATATCCCAAGTCTCTTGCCGATCCCGGTAAACGAAAGCTCCCCATCAGGCTTGTCCTGTGCGAGCATCCATAGGCTTTCCATCGATGATC
>JAGBOK010000030.1 GCA_017633905.1 Eubacterium sp.
CTGCTGATATCCTCACCGCTAAACCTTAGCTTTTTCACGCTGACAGCCTCATAGCCGTACCTGACAGACAGCTCCTTTAGTGTAGCTGTATCACCCGATCTGTTCCTGCCGAATCTGAAATCCTCACCAACGATAACATGATCTGCGTTCAGTCTTTTTTTTACTATGTCTCTTATAAACTCCTCGGGTGTCAGCGAGAAAAAATCCTCTCCCGCCTTGATGCCGATATAATGATCTATCCCGAGCTCTTTTGCAAGCCTCAGCTTCTCAGGCTGCGAGTCGATACAGCTTGTCCTGTTAAAAACAAACGTGAGCACAGCCGTAGCAAGTCCGGTTTCTTTTGCTTTTTCTATCAGCAACCTGTGACCGGAGTGAAAGCCGTCGAATTTTCCTATGCACAGCGCAGTCTTTACAGGTATATTATCCGGAATATGATCCCATATCTTCATCTGACGGCAGTCTCCTTAGTGAAAATACTTCCAAACCTTATAAATGTCTCTGCGAGGATCCTTTTTGTATACGACATAAAACTCACCGTCGTCCCCATATACTCTGAAGCCCTCCCCCTGTTTCTCTCCTTTTTCAAAAGAAAAATATTCAAACGAGCCTTCATTCAGCGGATTGCCGTTTATAAGGAGCTTCATCGCCTCAGCCTTCACTCTCGCCTCTCCCATATCTTGAAAGACCTCGTCGATCGGGAGAATGATATCATCGATATTATCATTCTCTGATACCGTTTTTTCTATCTCTTTTAGTGTTAAGGATCCTTCTGTTGAGAATCTCCCCGCCGCTGTCCTGACAAGTGTCCCCATCACGGCGCCGCAGCCAAGTCTGTCTCCGATATCATCACACAGGCTCCTGATATATGTTCCCTTTGAGCATCTGACTCTGATCTTTGCTGACGGTAATTCCGGCATTCTGTCGGCATCTTTTCCATCAAATTCAACCAAATTACTATCGATCAGTTCTATGCCATATATGGTAACATTTCTTTTTTTTCTCTCTACCTGCTTTCCCTCTCTCGCATATTCGTAGAGCTTTTTTCCGTTTACCTTTACTGCGGAATACATGGGTGGGAGCTGTTCTGTCTCCCCTATAAACTGAGAAAGGACAGATGTTAGCCTGTCCCTTGTAATGTTTACCGGCTTTACCGAAAGTATGGTCCCTGATAAGTCCAGAGTGTCTGATGTTATACCAAAAATGACCTCTGCCTCATAGGTCTTGTCCGTATCTGTCAGCATATCGCACACCTTGGTGGCTCTTCCCACGCATATGGACAGCACGCCTGTAGCGTCCGGATCAAGAGTGCCGGTATGTCCTATTTTTTTTATATGAAGTATGCCGCGCAGCTTCGCCACAACATCATGCGAGGTAAAGCCGGCTTCCTTGTAAACATTTATGATACCGTCAGTCATCTTCATCCTCGTCATCGTCAAAGTATTCTCCGGCGTTTAGCTGTCTGTCTATATGCGATGTCAAAAGATTGATGATCTCACGATAGGTACCGTGCATGGTGCATCCGCTTGCCTTGATATGTCCGCCGCCTCCATAATACTTCGCGATCGATGCCACATCAACGATCTGATTGGATCTGAGACTAACCTTGAATTCATCAGGCTCTCTCTCCGACAAAAGTATCGCAACCTCAACTCCCTCTGTGGTTCTGAGCTCATCTATAACACCGTCAAGATCAGAGGGATTTGCCTGATAAAATACCATGTCTTTTAGTCTCATTACGGCAAATATGACCAGACCGTCCATCACCCTGACGCTCTCCGTCAGACATTTTCCCATGATCTGGAGCTGCTTGTAGGTTTTGGAATAAAAGCTTGAATCTATGATCTCACCAAATGCGATACCTTTTCTCATGAGCTTTCCTGCGATCCTCATGGTCTGGTAAGAAGTATTGTTGTGCTTGAAAACTCCGGTGTCGTGTATGATGCCTGTATAAAGAGCCATTGCAGTAAGCTTTGATATCCTGTCCTCATCCATAAGGGTAAAAAGTATCTGGCAGGTCGAGCTCGCCTTGGCATCTACTATGTTTTTGTTTCCAAATAAAGTATTGGTTATATGATGATCTACATTGATAACATAATCACTGTTGTTCTTCATTACCTCTCCGGCATCGCCCAGGCGCTCAACATCCCCGCTGTCAAGTGCGATAAAAAGATCATAATGCTCTAATCTTCTCTCCATCGCCTCCTCATCACGGATATGAGCAAAGCTGTCCGGAACATCCTCAAGATAAACGCATACTGTCTTGTCAGGATAGTTTTCCTGCAAATAATAATATAAACCCATAGTAGAGCCGATAGCATCACCGTCAGGGCGGACATGTCCGCTTATGGCAATGCTATCCGCACGCTCTATGGCGCCTATAAGATAATTCTTGTTCTCATCTTCCATTTATAATCTCCCAAAGAGGATCTACTGCGCAGACTCGCGTGATCTGATACTCTCTTCATCATGACCTATGACCTGATCTATTTTTTTACTCATCATAGCCCCATACTCCATTGACTCATCAAGCTTGTAGATAAGCTCCGGAGTGTTTCTTAAATTGAGCCGCATAGCCAGAAGATGTCTTGCATAGGATGCACTTTTTTTCAGACCCTGCATGGTCTTTTCCTTGGCATCGGCATCACCGAGCACACTTATATATATGGTGGCATATTTGAGATCAGTCGTCACCTGTGCATCCGTTACACTTGTCATGGGATGGATCCTCGGATCTTTCAGCTCCTCCCTGATGATCATGCTCATCTCACGCATCACTTCGCCGTTGATCCTTGAACTCTTGATGCTGTTTTTACGCATATGTTTTCCTCATCATTTATGATTACTATTCACGCTTGTCACGTCCTCGGAACCTCGACCATCTTGTAACACTCTACCTGATCAAACTCCGCTATATCATTGAAGCCCTCGAATACAAGTCCGCACTCGTATCCGGTATTGACCTCCTTCACATCATCCTTGAATCTCTTGAGTGATGCGAGCGGCCCCTCAAATATCTGCTCTCCGTCACGGGTTATGCGCACGGAGCAGCCCCTCTCTATAGTTCCGTCAAGGACGTATGATCCCGCAATGGTTCCGACTCCGGAAGCCTTGAAGAGCTGCCTGATCTCCGCATGGGCAATGACTCTCTCCTCGTAGATAGGTTCAAGCATTCCCTTCATAGCGCTCTCTACATCCTCGATCGCGTTGTAGATGACCGAATATGTACGCACATCTACGTTTTCTCTCTCGGCAGTATCCTTTGCCTGGTTGTCCATCCTTACGTTGAAACCGATTATGATGGCGTTGGATGCGCTTGCCAGAGAAACATCCGACTCCGTGATCGTTCCGACTCCGCCGTGGATGACTCTGACTGCAACCTCATCGTTGGAAAGCTTGACAAGACTTTGCTTGACAGCCTCGACAGAGCCCTGCACGTCTGCCTTTATGATAAGTCCAAGCTCCTTGATATTTCCTGCCTGTATCTGATCAAACAGACCGTCAAGAGACAGCTTCTTGGACTTGGTGTCCTCGATCAGCTTATCCTTGCTCTGTGCGATATAAGCCTGGGCGATCTGCTTGGCATCCCTGTCATTTTCCTTGACAACAAATATCTCGCCCGCATCCGGTACTCCGTTGAGTCCGAGTATCTCAACAGGCGTTGACGGCTTGGCTGATTTGACTCTCTCTCCCTTGTGATCGATCATGGCTCTTACCTTGCCATAGGCAGGTCCTACGGCTATATGATCACCGATGTTGAGTGTTCCCTTTTGTACGAGCACGGTAGCAACAGGACCGCGTCCCTTGTCAAGCTCCGCCTCGATGACAACACCCCTCGCATCACGCTTGGGATTTGCCTTCAGCTCGAGAACGTCCGCTGTGAGAACGATCATTTCAAGGAGGTTTTCAATACCCTCTTTGGTGTGTGCGGATACCGGACAAAATACCGTCTGTCCGCCCCACTCCTCGGGAACAAGATCGTACTCTGAAAGCTCCTTTTTGACACGCTCTATATTGGCTCCCTCTTTATCGATCTTGTTGACTGCAACTATGATCTCAACGCCGGCAGCCTTTGCATGGTTGATAGCCTCTATCGTCTGAGGCATCACTCCGTCATCGGCAGCTACGACAAGCACTGCGATATCTGTTGACTGCGCGCCTCTCATACGCATAGATGTGAACGCCTCGTGTCCGGGCGTATCAAGAAATGTGATCTTTTGTCCGTTGATCCTGACTACATATGCACCGATGTGCTGCGTGATACCTCCCGCCTCATGCTCTGATACATCAGTCTGTCTGATAGCATCAAGAAGTGAGGTTTTACCATGATCAACGTGTCCCATGACGCAGACTACCGGAGGACGCTTGACCATCTTGGATTCATCCTCTTCCTCCTCTTTGAGAAGCTCTGCGACAACATCTACCTTCTCTTCAAGCTCTACGAGTATATCGTATTCAAGAGCAATTTCCTCAGCCTCCTCATAGCTGATATCCTGGTTCTGAGTTACCATCCTGCCCTGCATAAAAAGCTTCTTGACGATGCCCGATGCCGGCATCTTCATGCGCTCGGCAAGATCCTTGATAGTGAGAACCTCGGGTATCTTGATGCTCTTGATATCATCCTCCGGTTTTGCCTCGACCTGCTTCGGTCTGATGAAGGCTCCGGCACGGTTTGGATCCTTCTTGGATCTTGCTTTTCTGATCTCTTCCTCCGATGCCTTGTGATAACCGCCGCCGTTTTTATCGTTTTTCTTGCCCTTTCCTCTGGCTGATCTTCTCGAATCGGGCTTTCCTCCGCCGTCAAACGCCGGTGCGGGCTGTGAAGAAAAGTTCTTTCTGCCCTCTGACTTGCCCTGATA
>JAGBOK010000031.1 GCA_017633905.1 Eubacterium sp.
AAGTGTCTTGTCTACTGCCTTTTCTATGCTCATTCCTTTGTCTCTGTTTATTCTTACCCGCTCCACGAACCACGAGTATTCCATAAGCGGTCTGCATTTGCTTAGTAGAGCGTTGTTGTGACCATAGTTTATATTCAGCATCCGCACTCTGACCTGAATGTCAGATCGTTCAGGGTCTGAACCCTCCGGAAATGCATCCTTTAATTCAAGAATAATCTCATCCTCAATATCCCTCATCCCATTATAGAACACAACAATTCTTGGGACGGGTATTTTGATCTGCTTTGAACTGTAAATGTTTAGATTGTGCTGATGTACATACTTATCATATAGACTTGCGGCATACATCAGCTCTCTTAGCGGCATGTTCGGATTGAAAGTACTCTGATGAGCATACAGACTCAATATATCCTGTACGATAAAGGACACATCGTTGATCATGCCCATATATAAAACATCGCTCATCGTGTTGATCTCTATATCATCAGGGTTCTCATATGAAGAACCATTGATGGCATTGTAAAGATCAAGTATCCATTGCTTGTTTTGTTCTTTCCCAAAAATGTAGGTGAATAGTTTGTCCTTATTCTTACGATTGATCGAAGGCATATGTCACTCCCTTCTGTGTACATAATAACACCATAGATGAATAAAAGCAACAAGAATCTATATATATTATAAACTAATCGGGAAAAGAAAACAATGTCGTTCAGACATAGGTAGAAAATAAAAAAGTACGGAAAAACGTTGGTTTCAGAATTTGTATTATGTCTGAACGTATTTTTGACATAAATTAAAATGAAATAATATTTTCATCGACACTATGAAAATAACTCTGTAAATTAAAAAAACACTATGAACAAAAGGTCTTCTGTGATAAAATAAATCACAAGGAGGCCTTTTATTATGGCAAACAGAAAAAAAGATCATCGCCATGTATGCGAGAGGTATGTCAACTCAACAGATATCTGATACAATGTTGGACATTTGTTGGACAGGCAGATGTAAAATGCGAAGCATGGAAATGCGAAAACATTACTGACCATGACGGAAATTGCAGGAGATCACAAGGGGGACGTATATGTATGGAACAAGCTTTGCAAAAAGGCTGATGGCAGGTCTTATGATACTTGTCATGGCATTCATGGTGCCGTCAGTCCATGTGCAGGGAGCCGGGAAGAAAACTTATTATGTCAAATCATTCAGGCTTTTCATCAAAGAGGGAGGCTCTTTTGATGATGCCGTGAAATGGGCATCAGAACAGGGAAGCAGCTGGCATGCCGTGGAGGGCGACCTAAACGCCGGTGCCGAAGCTCTGGTCAAAAAAAAGATCGGAGTATTCCTATGCTATGAGACGACATTTGAGAGATCGGAGGCAGTCACCGATATCGCAGTCATGAATGAGAAGGGCAGCTACTCCGAGGGTTCATACAAGCGGATGGTGACGGAACACAGGAAGCTTTATTCCGACCTTGTACAGGACATGAAAAAAATGATAGATGAATACAGGGTCAATGTACGAAACAGTATTCCGACAGCACTTCAGGCAAAGAAGGCAATGAATGCGTATATCGATCCGGATTCGGGAAAAAGACTCGGTGACCTGATCATGGAAATAGATGATGACAGGCTGACTGAGATACTGCTGCAGGCAAACGGAATGGTAGTGATGATGGTTCAGGAGCAGGTCTCATACGCGAGTGACACCGCGACGAGGACATGGCTTGACCGCATGGTGCAGCTTGGGAACAGCGGCAATGCCTACAATTCACTTTTCAAGAGAGCGAAGCTTGGCTTCAATGGAGATGAGCAGAAGGCAGAGAAGGCTCTCGATGAAAAATACAAAACAGACGCTCTCATGCTGAAGGGAAAGTTCGAGGGCATAAGAACTCATCTCGAGGCAGTGATACGATATGCCGCGGAGAACGGTCTTGACAAAATGAACAGCAATGATAAAAAAGCCTGGCTTGACAAGCACTCGGATGAACCGAGAGCTCAGGTATATATGATAGAGAGCGCCGTATCATCGGCTCTTGCCACATACAAATATGAAGCGACCAATCTTTTGGATTTCTTTTTACAAAAGGAAGGGGATTTTGAAGGAGACAGGATAAAAAGACTCTATCCTATGGTATCAGCTCTTTCTGACGGACAGATAGCGAGTCTCAGGCAGACTACAGATCTTTTTACACTTGTAAATGCCGCAATACGGGCAAGTGCGGAGAACGGCTATTCAAAGGGCGTATCCGCAAAGCTTGATGAGGAGGACAAAGCGGAAGTCAAGGCAAATACCGACAAATACGAAGCCGCTCTTGACGGTATGGTAAAGGCAGAAGAGCCTATTTCCATATATGAAGGTGTTGACAGGGACATATATGGGGACGGCGGAATTGCCGTTACAACAAATGTCGAAGGATATAAAACCGATGACAACGGAACATGGGCGGATGCTCTTTTTGGTGATGATGACCAGCAAAAACTCATGCTTGCAGCCGGCGTAGGCACGGTAAGCTGTGCGCTTATGGCAGGACTTTTTGCTCACATGATCTCGCATGTAAATTCGACCGCAACAGAAGCGGGCTGGGAATATGCCAAGGATCTGGCAGAGGAAAGGATCGAGGAAAATATCGCAAAAAGCGGTATGTCCAAGACCGCGATCGACAAGGCATCTACCCACAGCTATGAAGATATTATTGAAATATCAAAAATGACCAAGAAACAGATCAGAGAGACGGGACTTCTTTCAAGAACCAAGGATCAGATGCAGCAGTCATTGACGGAATACCGCAATCACGGAATGAACGTCGGACACAACGCGCTGAAGATCAAGCTGTTTACCGGACTCAAATGGGGACTTACCATAGCTGCGCTCATACTTGCGGGATATGAGATCGTGGAGACGGTACATCATCTTTATGAATATTACCACACGGAGCATCTGCCTATCCCTCACCACATGATAGACATTACATACAATATGTCCAGGCGAACCGGATTTGTCAATTATAAAAGCGTGAAGGATCAAAACGGTGAAAACGGTGATCTGAACGGTGACGGAGGCAAGCAGTGGCTTGCGCTCTATGAGACGCATGACGCAAGAGCGGGTGATCCGGTACTTGCCCCCGAGAACGGCAGGGCGGACAGGATAATAGTGCAGACCGGGAGTGACAAGCTCCCATCGGATAAATACTCACCGCTTCATATGTTCGGGACACCGTTGGTTTCGCAGAACCTGACCTATGAGGACGGCATGAGCGGTTACTCCTACAATGATAAAAACGGCGGCACTTATCTTTTCTTTCGCAGGGATGACGATTCATCTTCGGTCACGGATGACAAGGGAACGACAGACACCGGCGCGGCTTCCACGAGCGGCTCACCCGGCGCGGATGCCAAAGAAACGACTGATACCGGTGATACATCCGGTGAGGGAGACGGGGAAGCCGGAACCACGGTGAGCGGTGGGTATATTGCCATCGCAGCTGTGGCAGGACTTGCGGCAGGGATATTTATAGGCGTTATAGGCATGAATTTCAAAAGCAGAAAGAAGCATTATGAGAATAAAAATAACTGATGATCTTGACTTAAAAAAAATAGCAGAGAGCGGGCAGTGTTTCAGGTGGGAGAGTGTTTCAGATAACAGATACCGTATCGTACACAGAGACCATATGGTCGAGATAGAGGAGCGCTTAGACAGGGAGTTTTATTTTTCCTGTGATGAGGAAGAATTTGAAAAGGTCTGGAGAGAATATCTTGACCTTGATGAGAACTATGCTTCCATCAGAAACAGAATAAAAAAGTCAGAAGATCCTTTTTTATATGAGGCATGTGAATATGGCAGGGGCATCAGGATACTGAGACAGGATCCGTGGGAGACCCTGATCAGCTTTATCATCTCACAAAACAGAAATATCCCCGCGATCAAAAAAAGCATCAGGATACTGTGCGGGCAGACAGGGAGCAGCTACAGCTTCCCTACGCCTGAACAGATACTGTCCATGAGTGATGAGGCATTGTCAGAGTGCAGGCTCGGCTACAGGGATCAGTATATACTTGCGGCGGCGAGGGCGGTACTAAACGGTGACATAGTGCCTGATGATCTCATAGATGCCGATGAGGAGACGACAATGAGAGAGCTCACATCCATCCACGGCGTTGGAAAAAAGGTCGCAAGCTGTATGTCGCTGTTTGGTCTTCATCATATTGACGCGTTTCCCATAGACGTATGGATCAGGCGGGTGTTGGAAAGCAAATATCCGGACGGCTACCCGATGGAGTCATACCGCCCGTACAACGGGATCTACCAGCAATATATGTTTTACTATGCGCAGTCGGGCGCAGCAGAGCTGTAAACAGCAAATATATATTCACGGCTGTCACTCTGTTTCCCGTTATTCTTGACAACGGGTCTGAAAAATAGTAAAATATTATACGCTTGTTAAAAAAGTAAAAAATACTTGTATATTACATAATAACACGGGGAGGAATACATGAAGACAAAGAAAAGACGTTCGCTGAAAAAGGTGCTGCTGACAGAGATAATCGTTTTTGTAGCAGTCATAATAGCAATTATCACTGCTATCAGCGTCAAGCTTCAAAAGGATGAGATCAGAGACCTGACAAGATCGGTGCTCAGCGAGGAGTCTATTTCATACTCGAGTGAGATTTACAACTGGTGGAGCAGTATAGAGCAGAGAGTCGCGCAGACGGCAAGTGTATTTAAAAACATTCCGGAGCCGAACTACGATGATACGCTGAAGATGCTCCTTGCCCTGACAGAGTCTGATCCGGATTCACAGGACATCTACATCGCGTACGGTGATGACAACAAGTTCCTGGACGGCTCCGGCTGGACACCGGATGCGGATTTTGTATTTACGGACAGAGCCTGGTATCAGGGAGCCATGGAGAAAAACGGCGAGATCTACACATCCGAGCCCTATCTTGACGCATCGACCGGCAAGACCTGCCTTGCGTGCTCGGTAATGCTCAGAGACAAGGTCGTACTCAGCAGCGATATCGTATTTGACAAGGTAGCAGAGAAGCTGAATGGCTTCAAGTCAAGCTCTGAGGATGCCAAATATTATATAGTAAACAAAGAGACGGGGGACATTCTGGTCAGCAACGTGAGCGAGGTGGTCGGACAGAAGCTCGGCGAGTCTGCGGATGCCATCGTGACCGGGATGAATGAAGTATTTGATTCGCTCAATACAGAGAGTACGGTCGGTGTTGACAAGGTAGAGATGACCGGGACCGGTGAGGGCAACATGATGTATGTCGGTACCGATATTGCCGATACCTCATGGGTAGTCGTGACGGCAGTTCCCAATTCATTTATCATGAACAAAGTCATGAGGATGATGTTCATTACACTCGGAATAGCCATCGGACTTATGATCCTGCTTGCTATCGCGCTGTATATCGTTATCAACAAGTATATCAATCCTGTATCAAAGGTCACGGAGCGCATCACTGACATCAGCGGCGGTGACTTTACCGTGAATCTGAAGCCCGAAGGGAACAACGAGATCACGACTCTCAGCGAGAGCCTGAATACCTATATCGGCGGCATGCATGATATGCTTACCAACCTTGCGGAAATATCGTCCAATATGAATGAGAACGCAGGGAAGTGCTTTGATATATCCCAAGCCCTCTCGACATCGAACCACACACAGGGCGAGTCCATAGAAAAACTGAATACTACACTGTCCGCAATGAGCAGTTCCATAGATGATGTCGCGCAGGCAGCTACAGACCTTGCAGCCACATCGGGAGATCTCATGAACAGCGCCGAGAATGTCAGGGATCTGTGCAATGAGAGTCTCGAGTCATCGAGAGCGGGCAAGGCTGAGATGGATATTATGACCGGAAATGTCAAGACTCTTGATGAAACCATCAGGGAGCTTACGGATATTATCAAGGTCACAGCCAAGTCAGTCGAGGAGATCACGGGCATCACGGATACCATCAACGCGATATCAGAGCAGACCAATCTCCTGTCACTCAATGCCTCGATAGAGGCGGCAAGAGCCGGAGAGAGCGGCAAGGGCTTTGCGGTAGTGGCATCAGAGGTAGGCGCGCTTGCTAAACAGTCAACGGAAGCTACGGAGACCATCAGGTCACTGATCGGAAGCATCACAAAGAATATCGAAGATATCAACCGCAATGCCGACACCTGTATCACGGATATGGAAGCATGTATTACGGGTGTTGAGAATGCGAACAAATCATTTGATCTCATTTACACCGACGTAGAAAAAGCAGCGCGCGGCATGACTGATATAACGAACGGTATCACAAGGATCAACGACGTCGCGTCGGGGAATGCGGCAACGAGTGAGGAACAGGCAGCGGCGATCAATGAGGTACTGGGTCTGAGCGAGCAGATCGTATCAGAGAGCGATAATATCGTGAGCGAGACAGAAAGTATCTCCGGAATATCAGAGAGCCTGAACCGCTACTCAGACGAGATCAACGAAGACCTCTCACAGTACAGACTGTAGTTATATGACAGTCGTGAATATTAACGGCTTGAACCGATGTTTCATGCTGATATTATTAAGGAAACACTGATTTGATCGGCGTTTCCTTAAGTATTCCTTGAGAACGGAGGGAAAGGATGGATAAGCCTCTTGTCAGTGTCGTAACACCCGTATACAAAACAGAATTAAGACTGTTAAAAAGAGCGACGGATTGTCTGAAGAACCAGACGATCGGATTTATAAATATTGAGTGGAATTTAGTGATCCACAATTCAGGTGATGAGTACAACAGAAGTGTCAGAGAACTGTTGGCAGGAGAGTTTGATGGCAAGCTCCCTGACAATATCCGCATCAAGACCCTTGAAGATGACGGCAGAGGTCCCTCCACACCGAGAAATAAAGGGATGGAAATGGCAGGTGCTCCTTATATTGCTTTTTTGGATTCTGATGATACCTTCACGGAGAACTGTCTTGAGTCGGTAGTTGGCTACGCAGAAAAAAACAACTCTGATATCACTGTGTTCAGACGCAGCTTTGAGATGGAGAGAGAGGGACTCGCAAGAGTGACCGAGGTGGTGCGCTGGAACCAGATGCGTGAAGAGATCGTGCTGACCAGAGATACCTGGGAGGAGGAGAAGATGTTTGTAGGCATCTGGGGGATGGTAACATCCAGAGTCTACAGACGATCATTTCTTGATAAATACGGCATCCGTTTTAGTGAAGATATTCCGTTTGGCGAGGATTATATGTTCAATGTCGAGGCGTATCACAGGGCGGAGAGGATATGCTATCTGCCGCAGCTAATCGGTTACAGGTATTACATCAACTCATCCTCCATGGTTCAGGGTTCAGAGAAGGATGCGGATACTCTTGTAGCCTATGCAAGAGGCTTTGAGAAGCTTTTTGATACTGCGATCAAATACGGGATATACATGAATCCCACCATATCAAGACTGTGCGCGCTCCTCTCAAAGTATATTCTTGGCTGTCCGGATATGACACCCGATAAGCACAGACAGATAAGCCGTTTGTTGGGTAGATTTGTTGAGATGACGACGCTGATGGAGCCGGACAAGATCTATCCGGAGGCTGCGGTGATAGAGGGCTTTGAGCTCCCGAGAGAGGTCATCCTGAATCCCGAACAAAGCGAAGGACTTGATGACAGGGATATTTTGTTTTCTCCCGATCGTTATTACAGCAATATTGACCCGGGACGCAACAGTCTCTACAGGATACTTACGGAGAATGCGGATACTGACATAGGTCAGTTTTATCGCTTTTCAAGCATTCGCTCCATCTCAGGCTACAGAGAAAGAGTTCCTCTGTCAGACTATAGTGATTATGAGCGTTTGATAAATCTTCAGACAGAGATCGGTGAGAGCAACATACTCACCTCAGGGGATATCAGAGCCTATTCCGTATCAACTGATCCCACGGGAGCGTTGAAGCGGTTTGTATGTACAAAAGAAACCATAGATGCCTGTGTAAGAGCAGTAAATGACAGGATAAAAGGCGAGAGAGTTCTTCTTCTTGCGGATCTGTATTTCAGGGGCAAGGTAAACAATGACGGGATACGGGAGCGCTCGCTGATCGAGTATGCATTTCTAAATACTGTATTGCCGGGATATTCCACCAAAGATATCCATGGCTCTGCAGTTGACGGTATCGAGGGGATATTCCGCGACAGAAGCCGCTATCTGCAGATCCTTTACGGTCTGAAGAAAAAAGATCTGACCATGATCCTTGCTGATGATACCAGAAGCATATATGAGTTTTTCAGGTTTATCGAAGAAAACCATGACTCCATATGTGATGACATCGAGGTGGGAACTGTCGAGGGAGAGACTCTGGCTGAGCTTGTGGAGGATGAGAGGGAGTTCTTTAGGGATGTTGTTGTACCGGATCCCGAGAGGGCGGATGAGCTTAGGAGCATCTTTGCCCAAGGATTTACAGAGCCGGTGGCGGAGAAAATATGGTCTGAATTTCGGGGGACATCTGCCGTAGGCATCGGAAGCTTTTCTATTTATACTGACAATATGCGAAGATATGTCGGAGATAAGCCGCACAGAGAACTCGGATATCTGCGTTCTGAGGCTTTTATGGGGAATAGTCTTGCAGATGGTCATTTTTCCATGGATGTATGGAATATATTCATTGAGTTTTTGCCATTTGCAGATGGCATGGAGGGAGAGAGACCCCTGTCCGTATATGAGTTGATCGACGGTCATGAGTACAAGCCGGTCATCACTACAGCTTCGGGACTGTACCGTTACAGAATGGATGATGTGTTTACATGTATCTCTCATGAGAATGGGATACCCGTGATGTCATATGAGTTTAACTCAAAATGCAGTATCGTAATAAAAGATACATATATATCAGAAAAAAAGATATATCAGACGATCCGAAGCATGTGTGAAAAGACCGGTATTATAGTAGATGAATATGCATATCGTCAGGGCGATGAAGCAGAGAGTATAAAACTGTATTTAGAACTCCACTCAGACGATATAATCCCTGATAAATATGCGTGCGAGAAGGCGTTTGAAGAGGTTTTTATTCCCGGTATAAAAGTAAACATATTTTTTGTGGAACCACAGACCGGACAGCTCTATACTGATATGCAGACCTATGAGAGAGGACAGTCATCCAACCAGATTAAACCCGTGCGCTGTCTTGATGATCCGGACAGGGAGGAGTTTTTAAGGATACATCTGATGAGGCATCAGTGAGAACAACCCGGCATGAGCAATTGAAACGTTTCCATGTGTGAATATCGTAGCGCAACAAGTATAAAGGAGAAATCTATGCAGATCGATGTATTAAAAAACGATGAGGAAGCACTTACTCTCGCCATATCCGGTGAGGTGACATCCTCAAATGCAGCGGAGTTCAGGTCAGAAGTGATCAGGCTCAGGGAGCAGAACCAGACGGCTGAGCTGGTGCTTGATTTCGGGGAATTGATCTATATTTCAAGCGCAGGACTTCGCGTGATAATGCATTTTCTGAAAAAAGAAAAGAGCAGGTTTCATATCGTCAATGTATCTGATGAGATATATGATATCCTGAAGGTGACGGGGTTTACCGGCAAGGTCGATATATCTCAGATGTAGATGACAAAAATTCTTTACAAAAACCAATATGTGTGATAAAATATTGTCATTGTTTGAGAATTCGGCAGGATCCGGAACATAGATTCATAGGAGGGATTTATGGAGAAAAAGCAAATAAAAATCAGTGTTATTATTCCGGTTTACAACATGAGCGCATACATCGAAGAGGCGATCCGCAGTATCCTGTCGCAGACCCTGACTGATACGGAGGTCGTCTGCATGGATGACTGCAGTACGGATGATACGGCGGATATTATTACAAGACTTGCCAAAGAGCATGATAATGTAAAATACTATAAGATGAAAGAAAACGGGGGCGTTGGCAGAGCGCGTGCGGCCGCTATGGAGCATGCGTGCGGCGAATACCTCTTTTTTTTGGATGCGGATGACAAGCTTCCTGATTCGGATGTATTTGAGGTTTTGTACCGCGAGGCGACAGAAGGAGACTGTGACGTATGCGGAGGGTTGGTTTACAATTTTTCCGAGACTGAGATTGATAACTACACGAGATTTCGGGAGATGTTTAAGGACTCCGCACAAAATGCCGCTATCGATTTAAATTATGAGGATATCCAGGACGATTATTTTTTCCAGGGCTTCATCTACAGACGCTCATTTCTCGAAGAGCATGACATTACATTCCCTGATTTGAGGGCATTTGAGGATCCGGTATTTTTGGTAAAGGCTCTCTACCATGCCAACAGGATCAGGGCAGTCAACAGGGAGGTCTATGCGCACCGTTTTGATCACAAGGGGAGACAGCCTTCCATAGAAGCGATGAGGTGCTTTTTCAAAGGTATTATTATGAACCTTGATTTTGCGGAGGAAAAGGGGCTGAAAGCTCTCTATGAAAAAACACTGAACAGGATCAACAGGGATTTTTTATATCTGGTAATTCCGGTCATGTTCGGTCGTGACGAGGAGGCGGTCGCTCTTATATATCATATAGGAAATATGGTCGAAAAAAAAGGATATTCTTATGCACCGTTTGAGTTTCTTTCCTATCTTGCAGGTAAAAAGGAACTGATCGCGGAATTTTTCAGAAAGAAAGGCATCATATGAAAGTAGTTATTTACAGCTCTCTTTCAGCCGAGGGCTTTCTTAGCTTTGTTTCAAGTTATACATCCAAGCCGTCTCTGTCGGATCAGTGGCAGGGGATCAGGAAGCGTTATCCTGAGGTCACATTTGGTATTGTTGCATCCGAAGGCGGTGCGGCACAGCTGTTTGATTTTGATGAGAACAAAAAAGAGATCATCCCCGAGGGGATAGACACTGTACTTCTTCCCATGGAGGCAGATGCGGATGAGTTTGTAGCGGCGATTGTCGGTGAAGCACCCGACCTTGTCATAGCTGCGACTTACTTTGGCGGGCCGATGGACTGGGATGCTCTCAAGGATGCTATCATAGCGGACGATCTTGAGAAAAAAGGGATACGCACGATCGCACACAGTATGTTCGCTGCAACTACATTTTTTGATAAATGGAATACACATCAGGTGATGATGGAGAAGGGTTTCCCGGTCGCAAAGGCTGTCCATATTCCGTCTATCTATCTGACAATGGCAAAGGATCATCCGGATATAAGATCCAACGTATATCTTGAATTGATCCTTCATCAGATCAGACAGATGAGCTTCCCGCTGATCATCAAAGCATCTGCCGGCTCCGGGTCACAGGGAATCTCTATCGTAGAGGATTATGATACAGCCAAAAGGGATATCCTCTCACGAAGCGAACCTGTTGATGTGATTGTGGAGGAGATGATCCCGGGTGAGCAGTTCGGCGTAGAGATCCACGGAGATCCCGGCAACTATACGATCCTGCCGCCGTTCAAGTGCGCCGTGAATGAGCAGGGGATCACTGATCCCCTGCACTATATGAAGATAGGACCCATCACTGATGAGAAATACAGGATAGAAGAACTCAGGAGTATGCTGAGACGTCTGGCAACAGAGATGGGACTGGCAGTCAGCGCCAATGCGGATCTTGCTTTTTCTGATGGTAAATGGTACATCATCGAGGTAAATCCCCGTATATCCGGTATGTCTGTCACGGCAGCCGCATGTGAGGGCAGGACTCCGCTTGAAGTCATCATCGAGTCCGGGCTTGAGAGAAGGATCAATTACAACTACCCCTCTATCCTTGAGAAATGTTTAAACTTCCGGACTATGGCTCCGAGTGAGGAGCTTGCCGGTTTCGGGGAAGAGTCCGTCGTTGTATATATGGAAATAAGCAAAGTACCATCGGAGTACAATCCCGGAAATGTCGATATTTCCATGGCAAATATCGTGTTGTCCGGTTTTGCTGATTTCTCTGAGATGGCGGATAAGGTCAGAGCTCTTCATGAAAAATATCCGCATGTAGTTACTGATAAAATGATCGCTTTAGTAGAGCAGAACCTATGAGAGGAGGAGTTGATACATGAGCTATTTCAGTATACTGATTCCGGTATACAATCAGGTCGGGAAGATGGATCGCTGTATCGAATCCGTCAAAGCCCAGACCTTTACGGACTTTGAGGTCATCATGGTGGATGACGGCTCGACGGATGGTTCCTATGAGATGCTGCGTGAGTTTGAAGCATCGGATGATAGGTTTCATGCCGTTCGATATGAGGAGAACGGGTCCCTTATCAAAGCGAGATATACCGGTATGGAACGGGCATCCGGCGAGGTCGTTTTGTTTTTGGACAGCGATGATTATTTGCTTGACGTGGCGCTTGAAAGGATCCATGACAGATTTGAGGAGACTGATCCGGATATAGTATGCTTCGGTTTTGTGACTGAGCCCGATGGTGAGAAGGTTGCCCCCGTGCATATAGATGATATCATAGAGGCGATCCACAAAAAAACCATCTATCCGACGATCTGGAAAAACGCGTACAAGAGAACAGTTACAGACAGGCTCGTTGAGACGACAAAGCCCTTTTATTGCAATATGGGCGAGGATGTTTATTTTTCTCATGTTCTGTTTACCTTTGGAAAAAAAATAGACTATGTCGATGATATTTTGTATTACTATCAGAGAGACACAGGTATGAGTTCTCCGACCGGTGTGCCGGAATTCAATCCCTCCAGATTCAGAAAATACATCACTGATGCAACACAGGCAGCGACCCATACCGTTGATTTTATAGAAAAATACAATCCCGAAAAATCAGAGACTACCAAAAAAGCGGTATCAAATATGAGCAAGTTTGTTCTGATGCAGCATTTTATGTTTGAAAAAGATTACCGTATCATCGTTCAGTATATTATGGAACTAAAAAATATGGGTTGTGAGGAGCTTTTTGATTATGCCTGCAATATATCACTAAAAAGAAAAGTATATTTTGACAGCATGAATGAGCTCGAGGATCAATAGTTACGATATATGCATACAGGTATGCAGTATCAGAATTTATGCACCTGTATGAGCAATAACAAAAGGAGGTTATCATGGCAAATCCGAAATTTAGTTTTTTGATCCCTGTTTACAATCAGAAAGGCAAGATGGACAAATGTATCGAGTCCGTCAAAGCCCAGACCTATACGGATTTTGAGGTCGTACTGGTAAATGACGGTTCTACGGATGGATCCGGTGAGATGTTAGAGGAAATGGCAAAGGAGGACGAGAGGTTCAAAGTATTTACACACGAGACCAACTTATCTCTTTTGAGGGCAAGATTTACGGGGATGAAAAATGCCACGGGAGACTATCTTGTTTTTCTTGACAGTGATGATTTTGTAGACCCTGATCTGCTCCGCGCACTTGATGAGCTGATCGAGGCAGAGCATCCGGATGTCATCAAATACGGCAGAGTGATCGAGCCCTTTGGGCTGCCCAAGCTCCCCGATCATTTTGATGATCCTCTTAGGACATTTTTGGAGGGAAATACCGACCCCCGTATAGTTGAGACCTGCGTATCGGCAGAGATAGCCAAAAAGGCAGTGGAGTGTGCTGATCCGCCGTATGTGAACAATGCGGAGGACACATATATGACCGGAACGCTTTACACCTTTGCGAAGAAATTCGCGTATCTTGACAAGCCGTATTATCATTATCAGATATTCGGTGGCATGTCAAGGACGGATGAATCACTTGATATGGAAAAATTAAAACGTGTCAGACAAAGCCTTGACAACTGTTCGGTAAAGCTTTTGGAGTTTTATGAGAAATACAACCCTGAGCTTGCGCATCTGTGCGCCAGGGCATCAGCAAACACCTACAAATATGAGACACTGCATTTTGTATTAAACGCAAAGGATGAGTGTACGGCAATAGACTTTATAAACGCGCTGAGGGATGACAGATACCCTGATGTGTTTGAGGTCGCCTGCAAGCAGATCCTGCCGGAGTTTTTCAGGAGGCGGCTGATCGTTGGCTATACACCTGACAGACCGAGGTTTTATTTCTTTTAAGGGAGGGTTTTATGAGCAATAAAAAATACGAAGTATCAGTCATCATACCGAGTCACAATACCGACCCGAAGTTTTTTAAGCACTGTATAGACTCCGTAAAAGCGCAAACCTGCGGCTTTGAAAATATCGAACTGATCGTGGTTTTCCACAACTGTGATGAGGCGAGGGAGAAAGAGCTCAGGGCGATCGTGGGAGATCATGAGAATGTAAAAATGCACACCCTGAAAAACGATATCCATTCTCCTTCCAGTCCGAGAAATCAGGGACTTGATATGGCTACGGGAGATTATATAGGTTTCCTTGATGCTGATGACAAGTACACGCCGGAGTGTCTGTCATCAGCGCTTCGCTATATAAAAGAGACCGATTCGGACATTCTTCATTTTAGAAGGATGGTAGAGCTTGAAAAACCGGTCGATATCGTTATGAACGAGATCGTTCTCTGGGATCAGACCAGAGAAACCATCGTGATCGATTTGGAAAACGATGATTGGGATCCTGATGAGTATTATGTTGCGCAGTGGAGCATGACTACTCACAAGCTGTACAGAAGGGCGTTTATAGAGGAAAATCATATTCGTTTTTCAACGGATATTGTTATAGCGGAGGATTCGGAGTTTAGCGCACAGGTATACGGAAAAGCCAAAAGACTCTGCCTTGCGCCGCAGCTTATAGGCTATGTTTATTATATAAACACACAGTCGATCGTGCAGTCGCCCAAGATAGACGCGGATGAGCTTGTCGAGTATGCCAACAGCTTCAAACTGCTTTTTGATTCTCTCGAGAAAAACGGTATAGATCCGAGTGAATCCGTGGCAGGTCTTACGCTTCTTTTGGCAGGCTATGTGTTCAAGCTGAGGGATTCCATGACACCGGAGGCGAGGAAGCAGATCAAGGATACGCTCGAACCGTATATCAGAAAGAAAAAACAGATTCCTCCTTCCAAGATCTATCCGCCGGGAAGGATCGAGCGTATGAATACCCTGCCGCAGCTTTTGCTGCTCGGCGAACCTGCCCATGAGAAACACTTTTTCATCATGGATGATCAAAATATCCCTGATACCTTTGCCGCAAAACAGGGACAGACTCTCCAAAAGATCATAGAGGAGAGCGGCAATACAGACTTTGGCAAAAGATACGGGTTCGGTTCGATAAGCTCTGTTGAGGACTACAGAGACGCCATGCCCATTACCGATTATGACGTGTACCATCCGATGATCGAGCTGACATCCAAAATCGGAGAGACAGGTATTTTTACATGTAAACCCATCACCTCACATGTGCTTTCCTATGGCAATATAGGCGTCAGAAAGGAGCTGCCGGTCACGGCTGGAGCGATGGAGCGTTATGTAGATATTATTGACGGGCTGATCGGGACCGACAGATTTTTCCCGATGTTTGAGAGTCTGCCGTATGAGCCCTCCGTACACAGCTTTGTCAATGTTTATACGAACACGCTTTTCCCGCTGATCTATAATACCTATGCGGGAAGAATGCTGCAAAAACGTGAGAACAGACCATCGATGGTAACTCCTTCGGAGATCATGTTCCCTACCGAGCTGCACAGCTTTGAATATGTGAGACTTGTGTTTGCGCTTGCTGATAAGTCCGTCGAAACCATACTTGCTCCGAATGCATGGGTGCTGTATTCAGGCATCAGGCGTATCATCAGAGACTACAAGATGATCTGTGCGGACATACGGGAAGGGAACTTAAGCAATATCGGGGATATCTCAGAGGAGCTTCTTGGCAAGATAAGCTGGAGACTGAGTTCTTCACCGGATCGTGCGGATGAACTGTTAAAGCTGTTTGAACAGGGGGATTTTTCTCTCAAGAAGATCTGGCCGAGGCTTCATCTGATCATAGCGGATGGAACCGGAAGCTATACTGTTTATAAGAAAAAAGCCGGAAAGTATATAGATGGGATTTCCTACACAAACGGCATTCTTGCTGACGAAGTCTGCATGTATGGAGAGGCTCTTCCGGACGAGGATCAGTTCAGGCTTGATCCTTCATCGGCGTATTATGAGTTTATGGATGAGGACGGAACCATCAGACTCTCCTTTGAACTGAAAGAGCAGCAGAAATACCGCCTGATAGTAACGACTGAAAACGGGCTTTTCCGTTACAAATCCGATATGTTTGTAAGACCGGTGAAGATCGCGGAGGATGAGATCATCGTGGAGAAATGCTGCCCCGTTAATTATGATCTCGATGCGTTGAATGGAATATTTGAAGAGGATGTGTATGGCGCTATCGTAAGTCTTGAAGAAAAATACGGTATTTCTTTCTCAGATTTCAGTCTTATCAAGGATGTGACGGAGGATGAGCTGCTTCTCATCATAGAGTCCGAGAGCGAAGAGAATTATCAGAAGGCACTTTCTCTTGATATGGATGATGTGAGAGATTTCATATGGGGTATCCTAAAGGAAAAAGCATCTCGTCAGGACGAGAGCTTCAGAGTGTACTTTTGTGAACCCGAGACAGGATTTATGTGCAGGGATCAGGATATGTATCGTATGGGTATTTTGCCGGATTCGGTTTATCCGGTACATATGAGTGAGACCTACTCATCCAGGAAAAAACTGCAGAATTGACGAATGTCATATGAGGCGGTGTATGTGTACCGGTAGTTGAGAACATGGAGAAAATATCGGAGGATGAGATGTTGAGACTCGGTGTTTCAAGTGAGTATTTTTATCAGAGGAATTCAGATGGCAGGGGATTTAATATTCTTATCAGTATGATGTTCAGGGAGCAGCCGGATATAGCAAAAATGCGTCTTGCGGCGACCAAAGCCACACGTCTTTATCCTGAACTGTGCTTCAGACCTGCCATAAGAGACGGGAAGGTCATACCGGTTCCAAATGAAAATGAGGTGTGCTTTTTTGAGTCGGCAGACAGAGGACGCTGCTATGGAACTGCGGAGACGGGCGGTTATCTTTTTTATTTTACTTATTCTGAGAGAGAGCTTGTCCTGCATATGTTTCATGGAACGACAGATGTAAAAGGAGCGCTTTTCTTTCTTCGCACCATGTTTTATTACTATTATGAACCGCAGGATATACCCGCAGATGATCCGTTTTTTAGCAGCTGCCGCACGGATATCAGAGAGCTGTCAGATCCTGATGATGAGGATATGTATGATCCGTATCGCAAATATGCTGATATGTCCCTGGAGCCGCCCGTGATGACAACTGAGCGCGCGTTTCAGATACCGGAGGATATACCGGAGTCATTTTCTGATTGCGCCCACGGATACCATATCACATTCAAGGCTTCGGATTATCTGAAGAAAACAAAAGAGTACGGAGCCTCCTTTGCAACGCTTGTGCATCTCATTGTCTGTGACGGGGCGGATAATGCTTATGATATGAAGGATGAGACATTTATAGGGATGCTTCCTGCGGATATGAGAGGATATTTCGGATTAAAGACCCTGGTCAATTGTTCCGATTCGATCATGCTCTCACAGACAGCGGATGACAGAAAAAAGGATGTCATGACAAGGTGTCATGCGATCAAAAGTCAGATGAAAAGCCGGTTAAACAGAGAATATTTCTCGGCACTGATGGCAGCCAAGGTTAGAAATGTGGAGAGCTTCAGTCCGCCCGTGCCCGGAGCAGAGGATGCGAAGACACCATCAAGGATTGTTACTCCGTTTACCGTAGGAATCTCTGTATCAGGAAGGGCAGAGATAGGGGGCGGCATGGACGAGAAGCTTGAAAACATCTATGTTACGGGTACGAGCCGTGTCCCGATAGTGAGTATGGCTTCACACGAGGATATAGTGACATTATGTCTTATGATGAAAAATGACAATCCGGATCTGCCTCATGCGGTTTCAGATGTATTTAAGTTCCATGATATCGACTGTGAGTTCATTGATGATGGAATAATATATATGGATCAGATATATTTGGACAGGCTCGACAGACTGTCCTAAAGCCCGGATGCGTGATTTTTGTTTTTCATAATACCTGATGGGAGACCGTCAAAGGGAGGAGAATGAATATGGAGCTTCGATATACGGCACCGGTCGAGACGACCGGCGGAAGTGTGAGAGGATATTATGAAGAAGGGGATATAATGGTTTTCAAGGGTATCCCCTATGGAGAGTCCACAGCCGGAGAGGGGCGGTTTAGGGCGCCCCGTCCCTATGAGAAAAGAGACGGTGTGAGGGACTGTGTAGAATTTGCTCCGTGCTGCTATCAGAACAAGATCGATGAGCTGTCCGCGAGGATCTGGACAAAGGAGTTTATTATTCAGAGCAGGGATTATTCGGAGGACTGTCTGAATCTGAATCTGTGGACAAAAGAGGGCGGCAGCAGGATGCCGGTTATTGTATATTTTTACGGAGGAGGCTTTGTCTCCGGAGGGTCATCCTGTGAGATATATGACGGTGTTCCTTTTGTGAAAAAGGGAGTTATTTATATCACCTTTAACAAGCGCGAGAATGTGTTCGGATGGCTTTCCTGCAAAGAGCTTGATGAAGAATCAGAGAACGGATGCTCCGGAAACTATGCGTTGATGGACGATGAGCTTGCTCTTGAGTGGATCAGGGACAATATCGAAGCGTTCGGCGGAGATCCGGAGAATGTTACCATATGGGGGCAGAGCTCGGGAGCCGTTCAGGTCAATCTCCTGTCTGTGAGCAGGAAGGCAGCGCCGCTGTACAAAAATGTTGTGTCCATGGGGCTCAACTCATTTCCGGAGAGGAATACGGTAGCCTGTTCTACAAGAAAGGAAGCTGATGAGAACGCGGGGAAGCTTTTGGATGAGTACGGTCACTCCGTGGAAAGACTGCGGGAGGTTCCGCCTGAGACATTTTTAGATCACACCTATATCAAGGGACCCGTGAACGATGGAGTGTATGTCTGTGACTCCTTTAGGAACGAGGTCACAAAAGGCGCCAATCCTGACAAAACCATGATGATGGGGATGGTCGGCAGGGATTTTACTTCGGTTCCCATGTTTATGGTGCTCAGATCCGTTATTTCAGAAAGTGACAAAAAAGAAGCGCTGGTACAGGCGGTAAATGCGTTTTATCCCGGAGGCGGAGAAAAAATCATCGATGAGTACGGGGTAGACCCGGGCGGATCTGCAGAGGACAAGATGAAAGAAATATTCAGACTCTGCTATGATGCCATGATCTATGAACTGCTTGAATTTGCCCGCGTCAGGAACAAAACCTGCAAAGGAAAGACCTATATATATCTGTTTACACATGTGATGCCCGGACCCGAATCAGAGCTGTTTGGGTCGTTTCACTCCTGTGAAGTGCCGTACTTTACGGAGCATCTGTCTGATTACAGGGGAGAATACTGGACGGCTGCAGACCGGGATCTTGCGGTGAAGATGAATACACTGATCACCGGTTTTGCAAAAGACGGTGTACCGGGGATCGATGGTTTTGTGCCATCGGACGGAACCAATCTGTTCCTGATCACGGCTGATGAACAAAAAAATGTAGTATATGAAAAAGAAACTCTGGATCGGTGGAATGCTCTCTTTGGAGGAAAGGACAATATATGAGGCTCAGTTTCAGATATCTGGGGAAAAAAGACATACTTATGTTTGTAGTCAGCTGCCTGTGCGTTGTCGGGCAGGTTTTTCTGGAATTAAAGATTCCTGAGTACACCGGAAAGATCACGGTTCTGGTACAGACCACGGGCGTTACGGTCTCCGATGTGATGGCACCGGGCTCCATGATGCTTCTATGTGCCTTTGGGAGTCTTGTTTTTTTTATAATTGCAGGTTATCTGCTTGCAAGTATAGGAACAGATGCCACTGCGGGGATACGAAAAGACATCTATCGCAAGGTGATGTCTTTTTCTCTGCAGGAGATGTCGGGGTATGACAGCGCGAGCCTCATCACCAGGTGTACCGTGAATGTTGATATGATACTTCGCTTTTGGATCAGCGGTCCTTTGATGTTTGTAAGAGCAGCTGTTACACTGACGGTTGCCATCATCAAGATGGTGGATACTGATGTGAGGTGGCTCTATACCGTGGGCAGTGCGGCGATAGCAGCGCTTATCATGATGATGGTTCTGCTTCTTATAGCTGTGGTTCGCATGGTAAATGTTCAGCTTTATACTGATGATCTGAACCGTCTCGTCGGTGAGCATATGAGCGGAATCAGAGTTATGCATGCCTTCAATGCCTATCGTCACCAGAAAAAAGAATTTGACCGGACCAATGAAAAACTCACGCATTTTAATATCTTTGTCAGTTATATCATGTCCATTCTGACACCGGGGCTTATGATGATTTCCTATGCGCTCACGATCGCTATATTTGTCATGGGAGCATATATCATATCCGGCAGTCCCATAGGCGGCAGACCGGAGCTCTACGCAGGTATGATCGAGTTCTCATCCTATGCTGCCATCATAATGGGAGCGGTAGTATCTATCATAAAGGGCATGGTTACAGTGCCTGCGGTAGTTGTCTCATCCAAGAGGATATCCGAGGTTTTAGATGAGAAAATCGTGATCACGGACGGAGAGGGAGCGGATCAGGATGAGCAGGCGCCTGCGGTCAGATTTGAACATGTGTCATTCGCGTATCCGGGAGCTTCGGCCAATGTCCTGAATGACATTAGCTTTGAGGCAAAAAAAGGGGAGACAGTTGCTTTTATCGGAAACACGGGCTGTGGCAAGACAACCCTTCTCAATCTGATCCCAAGACTTTATGAAGCGGGAGAGGGAAGGATAGAGATAGGTGGAAATGATATAAAAAAATATACGATAGAGGAGCTTCGCACATCAATAGGTTATGTACCGCAAAAAGCGAGACTTTTCTCGGGAACGATCGCGAAGAACATAGATTTTGGAGATAACGGCGGATATGCAAAGAGTCTTTCAGATATAAAAAAAGCGGCAGAGGTCGGACAGGCGGATGAGTTTATTATGCAAAAGCCCGAGGGGTATGATACTCTCGTGCAGGGCGGAGGCACGAATTTCAGCGGCGGACAGAGACAGCGCCTCACAATATCGAGAGCCGTATGCAGGGATCCTGAGATCTATCTTTTTGATGATTCTTTCTCGGCTCTTGACTTTAAGACCGACAGAGAGCTCCGCCGGGCACTCAAAAAACACGCCGCCGGTGCTACCATAATCATTGTGGCTCAGAGGATCTCCACGATCAGGAATGCCGGAAGGATCTATGTTATGGACAAGGGGCGGATCGTCGGAGAGGGAACACACGATGAGCTGATGGAAAACTCTGAGGTTTACAAGGAGATCGCATACACCCAGATCGAGGGAATTACTATTGAAGGGAAGGGAGCATAAAGGCGTGGAGAACAAAGGAAGAAAACTCATATGGCGATATGCGGGAGAGAACAAAGCCCTCCTCATTGCCTCTGCCGTATTTGCTCTGTTTGCAGCGGTGGCACAGGCATTTTTGCCGGTTCAGATACAAAGGCTCGGCGATTATATCCAGCAAAACATCGGTGGGGAATTGGACTTCAATGGGATAATTCCTGATATGCTTATCGCGGGTCTTTTGGTGCTTGTCTTTGTTGTATTTACCATTGCGCAGCAGGTAACATCAGCAAAGGCGGTAGGTTATATCGGCCGTGGACTTAGAAAGGATCTGAATGAAAAGCTGAGCCTGACGACCATAGCAAAGACGGATTCATACAGCGTCGGTGATATACAGAGCCGTTTCTCCAATGATATCAGCAATATCACTACCTCTATCCAAGATGTCATGGCGCCTGCGCCCGCCAATATTGTTAAGCTGATACTTTTGATTGTTCTGATGTGCATGACCAATGTGTATATGACGATCAGTGTGGTGATCGCAACGTTTATCGGTTTTTTGGTAGTGGCGGTCGTGGTAAAGAAAACCCGGGTACATGTTGTAGAGCAGCAGCGCACCATCGGTGAGCTGAACTCTATCGTACAGGAGAGTATCTCAGGTCATATGGTCATCAAATCGTTCCACTGCGAGGAGGATATGATAGATGATTTTATATCAAGAAATGAAGCCGTGAGAGCAAGCTCCAAAAAAACCCAGTTTTTGCAGGGAGTCATACAGCCGATACTTATATTTTTTAATAATTTTAATTATATTGCGGTCGCAGTCACGGCAGCGGTGCTTTTCTCCATCATGCCGGACAGTCTTACAATAGGTGGTATGGCAGCTTTCATTCTCTATGCGCCGATGCTTGGTGACCCTGTCAATGCGATCATCTCATTTTCTTCGTCCATGCAGATGGCGTCTGCATCTGCGGATCGTGTCGGGCAGATACTTGAAGCAGATGAGATAGAGGATGAATCGATCCGGAAGATACTTAAAGATACACAGGATGATCCTGCCGGAGCGGTCACGGGAAGTCCGGGCAGCCTGCCGGGACAGATGGATAGTTCGGATAATAAGGACGACTCTGCCGGAGCCGGTAAGACCGTAAGAGGAGATGTAAGATTTGAGCATGTGCGTTTTGGATATCTGCCGGAGCAGATCGTATTAAAAGATCTTTCAGCTACAGTAAAGGCAGGACAAAAGGTTGCGATCGTTGGTCCCACCGGTGCGGGCAAGTCCACACTTATCAATCTGTTGATGCGCTTCTATGAGCCGACGGGCGGTCAGATATATATTGATGATATTCCGATAAGTGGGATCAGCATGATTGAACTGCACAGATATTTGGGAATGGTTTTGCAGGATACATGGACATTTCAGGGAACGATACGCGACAACATCATATATTCGACCGAGGGTGTAACAGAAGAAAAGCTTGACAGGATCATCAAAGACTGCGGGCTGTCGCATCTGATAGAAACTCTGCCTGATGGTCTGGATACCGTGATCAGTGAGCAGTCGGATATATCAGCCGGACAGAGGCAGCTTTTGACCATTGCAAGAGCGCTTGCAAAGGATGCCCCGATCCTGATACTTGATGAGGCGACCTCCAACGTCGATACGAGAAGTGAGCTTCTCATACAGCGTGCGATCGACAGGCTGACTGATGGGAGAACTTCCTTTGTCATTGCCCACAGATTATCTACGATCAAAAATGCCGACTGCATCTTTGTCATGAAGGACGGAGACGTGGTCGAGATGGGCAGACATGATGAACTCCTTGAACAGGGCGGCTTGTACTCAGAACTCTACTATTCGCAGTTTGATCAAGACGTTACTATTCACGGCTGAATCAAACATGCCGAAGGCACGGACTCTCCGAATGTTAAAGAGTGACAGCCGTGAATAGTAACAAAACAGCAGTGATTCAGGCAGAAAGCTGTCACTCCACAACATAAGGGACACCATATTATGAAAAAAATATTCAGCAGATTAATTTTTAAAATAGTATTGGGAATACTTGTACTTGGTGTCATTGCAGGTTTTGTCATCAGATATGTGCTTAGCAGCGAGTTCACTTCCTTTTATCTTGAAGAGAGAAGCGCAGAGATCGAAAAGGCAAATACCGGGTTTTATGACACTGTCGAATTTGCTCTGGGTCCTGAATATTCGCCAATGTTTGAGTATTGGATCAAACACTCCGATGATACAATAGAACTCATACGCAAAAACGAACATGAAGAGTTTGTAACGAAAGAATATATCAAAATCAAAAAAGAATTGGGGATAGAGGATATCGACTCATTGGATTTATATTCGGATGGAAAATATTCAGATGAAAAATATGATTACATAAAGCTTTTGCATGTTGTTGCATTTTTTGATTTTTTTGCCGTTTTTTTCGATGACTTTAGCCAGTATGGCACTTCAGCGAGTATAATCGCAGTAGATAAAAACGGAAACGGTACGACCCTGGTAAGCGATGAAATTATGGATATCGATACTTATGTGAAAGGCCCGCACAGTACAAAATTTATCATTGACATTGATGATTATCCTGTTTTGAAAAAAATGATGCAGAGTGAAACAACGAGGGAAACAGATTGTAACTATCATCGTATCGATGAAAACGGGGATCGTCATATGACTGTCTATACAACAGCATATATACTTCCGGACGGCACACATATTTTTATTAAAACTGATCTGACATGGACAAGACTGTATACAAACATGAGCTCTACAGTAAATGGGCTTGTATGGGGTGCCATAGCTGTTTTATCAATATTTGTGGTCTTTATTCTTGTTACAATATATATCATTGTGATCAGAAAGACTACGAGGATCAAGAAGGCAATAGTCAGTTACGAAGAGGAAAAAGATCCGGAGATAATGAAAAGTATTCTTGACAAACAGTCTGAGAAAAAAGATGAGATGGGCAGTCTTGCCAATGAACTGATCGTAATGTCTGATACCATACACAGCTATGTGGAAGAAAAGAAGGATATAGCGGTAAGGGCGGAGAATTACCGTGTGCAGATGGAGATCGCGTCGACCATACAAAAAAACAATCTGATCTTAAACTTTGACGAGGTGACTGCCGGAACAGGCGTCAGTGTATATGCCGGCATGAAACCGCTCAGAGAGGTCGGAGGGGATTATTACGGATGCGTGAGGATAGATGATGATCACATTGCTTTCCTGATCGCGGATGTATCTGATAAGGGAATACCGGCAGCACTGTATATGATGAACTCCAAAACTCTGATAGAGAGCAGCCTGATGAGCGGTCATGGCGCAGCCGAAGCTCTGAACATGGTAAATGATACTCTTGCCGAAAATAACGACGCTGATATGTTCGTCACTGTGTGGCTTGCCATACTCACCGTATCCGCAGGAGAGCTTAAAGTTATTAACGCAGGTCATGAAAACCCTCTGATAAAAAAAGCATTTCCTGCCGGACAAAAGAATTCACGGGATAGTCTGGGCTCTTCGCCTGAAGGACTAAAATTATCATCTGATAGTAAAATCCGGTCTGCTTCAGATGAAAAGGGCAGCGGAAAATGGAGCATCGTCAGATATCCTCACTTTATGCCGGTGGGCTCCATAGAAGATATGGGATATGAGGAACACTCATATACATTAGATCCGGGCGACATCGTATTTGTCTACACTGACGGAGTGACCGATGCCAAGTCACCGTCAGGTGAGCGCTTCGGCGAGGAACGCATCAGGGAGACACTTGATGAGCTTGACACCGATGATGCCAGGGAGATCGTTGATATGATGAATAAAAAAATAATCGAATTTACAGGTGATGAAGCGCTGTTTGATGATATAACCATGCTGTGCTTTAAATATCAATGATTAGTAGTTACTATATTAATTTGCTGAAATTCTTTTTGCATATTCATAAAGCCTGCGAAGGGTATTATCATCTATCTCATCAAGTATGTTACCTGCCGCTTTGGAGAATCCCTCATAGGTATTGAAGCCAAGCAGGTAAACTGCCATAGCCATCGCAAGATTCTCATCATCGGTGTTCATCTTTTTGGCAATATGCTTCAGTTCCATTAATACAGAATCATGCGGAACCTTGACATCATCGCCGCCCTCCGCAACCACCTTTTGAATCACCCGTGGCAGTTCCATACACATTCTGTAAAAAGCATCTTCTTCACCTGTCACGAGAGCATAGAACCGGTCAAGGCTCACTCTGCGGATCTTCTTATGCGATACGCTCTTTCCGTCAACTGTTGTAGACCACTTGATGTTCTGGGATTTCTTTGCGATAGCCTCTACAAGGAAGCAGGCACAGTCATCGTCATCCAGTAGCTGGCTCTGCATCTTTATGTAGGTCTTTCCGGCAGCGGACGAATTCATGGTATTATGCTTGTTTTTCATCTCAACATAGACTGTATGAACAACATCACCGTCCGGCAGCTGAATCCCGGTCTCTCTATGAAGGATGACATCCCAGCCTCCTTCAGTTCCGTTATCAGGCACATGGCAATCCTTCATATACTGAAAGATTCTCTGATGGAAATAGCCTATATCATTGTTATTTGACTTATCCCTCTGACGGAAGATCTCATTGCTGACGATTTCCTCCCAAGTGGACTGATATACGGTCTTATCGAATATCATCTTGATGGGATCAACGATATTTTTATTGAATCGGACGATATCAAACGATTCCAGCTTTTCGCCGTACTTATCGATCGTCGCTTTTACATGATTGGTAAAATCTTCCTCCGAGATAAATGACAGATTCCAACTCATCCCATCACCTCCTTATCCAGTGCCTCATGTATAGTTCTGGCCACTTCATATCCAAGATTGACAGGAACCGCATTGCCAACCTGTTTATATTGTGACATTACATTTCCACAGAATTCCCAGTCGTCCGGAAAGCTTTGGCATCGTGCATTTTCCCTTACGGTAAAAGGTCTTGCTTCCAGCGGATGGCATCTTTCGGTCTGCTTTTGCGATGGAGAAGTAAGCACCGTAAGTGAAGGTTCATCCATGCTCAGTCTTCTCAAGATACCGGTTCTTCCGCCTTCCATTTCCCAACAGCTCTTCATATATTCCTTTGCAAGTTCGGGATCGATATCCCTCCAATATCCACCCGGAGGAACCAGTTCAAATAGCTTTCTTTTGTTCTCACCGTAAGGAACCCCCGGACTTTCAGGAACATCCTGAAGCACATCCTTTAATACCGGCTTATACTCATGCTTCTTAGGAAAACTATATGTGATTCTTCCCACAAGATCCTTTCTGATCCCGATGGTGATAAGCCGTTCCCTCTTTTGTGCAACTCCGTAATCCCATGCATTGAGCACCTGCTTTTGAATATCATAACCGGCCTTTTCAAAGATATCCAGCATTGTCCGGTATGTCTTTCCCCCATCATGTGTAAGGAGCCCCCTTACATTCTCAAAAAGAAACATCCGGGGTTGAAGCTTTTCAAGGAAAATGGCATAGTGATAAAATAGCGTTCCCCTGGCATCTTCCAGTCCAAGCCGCTTTCCCGCATAGGAAAATGCCTGACACGGTGCTCCGCCCGAGAGGAGATCCAGTTCACCCTTCTTTATTCCAAAATATTCTTCCAGATCCAGCTTCGATATATTGGCGATATCATCACAGATGACTCTCCAATTGGGACGGTTCCTTTTTAATGTATCACATGCATCATGGTCAAGCTCGATCAGACCTATAGTATTAAATCCGGCTTCCTCCACGCCAAGAGCCAGTCCCCCTGCCCCGGCAAACAGTTCGATAGTCTTATACATTGGTTTACCCGCCTTTTGTGGATAAATGATATTGTAGTTATTCTTCTCAGCCATTTCAGTAGTTGTAACGAATTCCATGTACGCATCTCTTTCGAAGCATAACAAATTCATTATATTCCCCTTGTAGTACATTTTCAAGAGTTTTTTCATTTTGCGTCTACCGGATTCGAGCATGAAAAGCAATCTCACAGCGCCATGTATTAGCTTGAAAAGCATGGAAATCATTGACGTTAGGGTTTTACTGTGATATTATAAGTATAAGTTGCCATTGTGAAGCGATAGCGGTGAAAAGTAACAGTTGAATCGCTACCGAAAATAAAGTATATCCGGTGTACTGATACGAGAGGAGGTATCCTATGAGAATGAGAAAAAACCGTAGTCTGGGGAATATGGCTGCATCAATCAGGCGCAGGATCCTCGCATGCGTTGTTTCCGCGGCGATGATCATGGGGGTATTTGGTGTATTGCAGCCGGTTGATGGTGCGTATGTTGCAAGAGCTGCCGACACCCTGACGTATGTATATGATGATGCCACAGGCGGAGGGTACTACGCAATAGGAAGTCTTGATGATCTGTTCAAGATGCAGGAAATGATAGAAAATACCGGGACCGTTGATTACGCATCGGCTTATTTCAAGCTCACGGCGGATATAAAGGCGACTTCATCGGAGGATGACTACTGGTATCCGGTCGAGATCGGTTTCTCGGGGACTTTTGATGGCGGCGGTCACACCATATCAGGACTACATATCATTGCGGACAGTGATGACAAGCTGCCTGATATAGGGATATTTACCGTACTTAGCGGCGCGACGGTCAAGAATATAAAGTTTGAGAACTGTCAGATAGATTCAAACTATCCTGCCACCTCCAGCGCGAGGATCAGCGGTATGGGTATTATAGCCGGTGAGATGTCGGGGACTACGTTCAGTGATGTTACTCTCTCGGGCTGCAAAGTATCACCTGCTCTTCCGTCCGGAAGCCATGTAGAAAATGCGGGATTGCTCGCGGGCACGGTCATTAGTGAAGCAATTGATGCAGGTGCTGCTGATGATTATGTTGTGAACAATGTCACGCTTGAAGGATGTACCCTGTCGGCAGCCTCCGGTGTCACATATACCTATACGGGAAAGTCTGATCAGGGTGCGAAAGTAACCGAGGGTACAAGCAGCGGTTCGGGTTCAGGCTCCGGCAGTGGAAGCGGCTCCGGTTCCGGCTCAGGAAGTGGTTCGGGCAGCGGCTCCGGTTCCGGCAGTGGAAGCAGCAGCGGCAGTGGCAGTGGTTCAGGCTCAGGCAGCGGGAGCAGTACGGGAGATACCGGCGGTTCCGGTCCTGATGGCTCATATCAGCCGGGAGATACTGTTGAGGTCGAGAAGATAGATTATACCGTCGGAGAGGGAGGTACCGCCGGTGTCAGCGGTCTTGCCGATAGTTCCGTGAGGGACGTTGTGATCCCCGATACCATAGATGTAAACGGTGAAGCATACAAGGTCACTCATATTTACAAGAACGCGTTCAAGGGGAACAAAACAGTTGATCAGGTAGAGCTTGGCAGATACATAGAGGTGATCGAGAATTCAGCCTTCAAAGACTGCACCTCGATGACATCATTTGAGAGTTCGCCCGTGCTCTCTGTCATAGAAAAGGACGCTTTCAACGGCTGTAAGAAGCTGAAAAAAACGATCCTTCCAAACACCATAAAAAAGATCGGTGACAGAGCCTTTAAAAACTGCAAAAAAATGACGCTGTTTTCTATCGATAAAGTAAAGGGTGCAGCGGTCACTCCGGATGTAAAGCTGAAAATAGCAGAGATCAGCATAACTATCGGAGTGAGTGTGTTTTCAAGCTGTCAGAACCTGAAAAAAGTGATCATCAACTGTCAGGTTCAAAAGATCGGTGATTCGGCTTTTTCAAAATGTACAAGTCTTGAAGCGATACTGGTCTACTCCAAACAGCTTCAGACCGTAGGCAAGAAGGCGCTCACGGGAGTACATAACTGCAAAATATCAGTGCCCAAGGTAAAACTAAAGACCTACAAGCCGATGTTCAAGAACAAGGGACAGGGCAAAAAGGTAGTGATAGCAAAGCTGTAAAACAATGACAGCCGTGAAGGGTAACCCGAAAACTCTGCCGGAGTTACAGCCATAAACAGTAGCAAAACAGTAGTGCACAAGCTTTATTAGAGGGAAAAATAATGGGATTTTTACAAAAGTTTTTGGAGTATGAAAACATAGTTGTTCAGTGTCATGACAATCCGGATGCAGACGCGCTTGCATCCGGGTTTGCCTTGTATAAATACTTAAAAAACAATGATAAGAACGTAACATTTATATATAGCGGGAGAAACAGGATCACAAAGCCCAATCTGGTTCTCATGAGGGACACCTTAGGGATACCCGTTATGTATATCGATAACACACAGACGGAGTTTCCGCCCTGTGATATTCTCATCACCACTGACTGTCAGTACGGCGAGAGCAACGTGACGCATTTTGATGCGCCTGTCATTGCCATGATCGACCATCATCAGGTGAGCGTTGATATAGATGATAACTGCCTTGTCAGACCGAATCTCGCATCCTGCTCTACGATCATCTGGGATCTTCTCCATCAGGAGGGGATCGATGTCAATGATGATATGCAGCTTGCGACCGCGCTTTACTACGGACTATATACTGACAGCAACCGTTTTGAGGAGCTTTTTCACCCCGTTGACAGGGATATGAGAGACATGATAGCCAAGGACGATTCTCTCATTTTTCATCTGATCAATTCCAATCTCTCAATAGATGAGCTTGGCATTGCGAGCCGCGCCCTCACCGGACAGCACTTTGATGAGGACAAGAGATATTCCGTGATCTGCGCGGATCCCTGCGACCCCAATATACTTGGCGTTATATCTGATTTCGTGATCCAGGTCGATCAGATAGATACCTGTGTTGCATACTCACCGAACCAGGACGGCTACAAATTATCCGTCAGAAGCTGTGTGAAGCTTACCAAGGCTAACGAGCTCGCTGGTTTTTTATGTGAAGGGATAGGAAACGGCGGAGGTCATCTCAACAAGGCAGGAGGCTTCATAGTCAGAGATCTCTTTGAGAAAAAATACCCCGATATGATAGCGAAGGCAAGGTCAGCTCCTGATTATCTTTACAGGCGCGCTGATGACAGATTCCCTGACGGAATAGGGGATTACCTCTTTGAACGGATGAGAGTATATCATGATATTTATGAGATCATATACGCGTCAGATTATGAGGCGGATACAGAAAAAATGTCCCGTTATGTCAAGCTTCCCGTCACTGTCGGCTATGTGAAGGCAGATGATATCGTAAAAGAAGGGATGCCGATACTCATTCGTACTCTCGAGGGAGATATAGATCTTGAAGTTGAGGATGATATGTATCTGATGATAGGAGTTGAGGGAGAGGTGTATCCTATCAGGGAGAAAAAATTCAAGACCTCCTACGAGCTTGTCGATGAGCTGCCTGAGACTTATGGGGATTATTCTCCCACGGTCAGGGACACCATATACGGAAATGTATATTCACTCTCTGAGAAAATGAAAGGCTGCAGATCCAAAGGCACCACCGGCGTATATGCCATGAAGCTCGACCATCCCGTCAAGGTATTTACCGCATGGGATCAGAACAAGTATTACAGGGGGCTTGAAGGAGACTACCTTGTTGTCAGAGAGGATGACCTTCATGATGTCTATATCGTGAGAGATGATATATTTGACAAAACCTATGAGGCTGTCTGATAAAATCGGTATTTTCCCTGATAAAATAAATGAGAGAGCACGTGTCCCTCTGATAGGAGAGAGCATTGAAATACGCAGCATTTATAAGCTATCGTCACGACGGACTTGATGAAAAGGCTGCCGTGCGCATACAAAAGGAAATAGAGAATTACCGCATACCGAAAAAAATAGTATCAGCCATGTCAGATGACATAAGCTCTTTTGATGAACAGGCATCAGCAGATGAAAGTGTTTACTCAGAAAAGAAGGCTGAGGTCACTGCAAATAACAGAATTATCGGTAAGGTATTTCGTGATGCTGATGAGTTTGGAGCATCATCTGACTTGTCTGAGGCGATCCGCGAAGCGCTTGATGAGAGCGAGTGGCTGATCGCTATATGTTCGGAAAGATATCTTGAATCCAAATGGTGCATGGAGGAGATAGATCATTTTATAAGCACCAGAGGATACGACAAAATAATAGTGATACTGCTTGATGGAGAGCCGCAGACGAGCTTTCCGAGAGCCCTTACACATATAAAAATATCGGACAGCCGGTCTGCAAAAACAACGTCAGGCGATGTGATCCTATCCTCTGATTCTGACTTGTCAAAACAGATAACAACAGACGCAGACGGAAATAAATACCTGATAAGAGAGCCTCTGGCAATAGATATCAGAGGCTCTTCCGAGGCAGAGCTCAGGAAAAATATCAAAAGAGAAAAGCTGCGTATTTTTTCTACAATGCTCGGAGTTGATTATGACACGCTGCGCAGACGCCAGAGAGAGAGAAGAAACAAACGTATTGCGGCTTTAGCATCAGTATTGTTCATAGCTTTAGCAGCATTTACCGCTGTTATTACGCTGAAGAATATAGAGCTTGGCAGAGCCTATGATGCCCTCGATGCGTCCAACAAAGAGACTCTGAGGGGTGAGTCCTACTATCTCTCCGAATACGCGGATGCCGCTTATCTGAACGGAGATGACAAGACGGCGGCGATGCTGGCTCTCAGCGCGCTGCCGGAGGATCTCGATGCTCCGGACAGACCGTATGTGGCACAGGCGATGAGGTCTCTCACAAGAGCTCTCGGGATATATGATTACAGTGCGGGCTACAAGGCAGAGACATATATAGAAAACCATACCTCCGAAACCTACGATACAAGATCAGAGCTTAGTGATGACGGGATGAGACTTCTCATAGAGACCTACACCCAGACAGCGGGAAACATGCTGGAGCGGAGTGTCAGGGTGTGTTCGCTGCCGGACGGAGAAGAGCTGTGCAGCTATCAGGAGTCGCCTGTTTCAAGGAGCTATGATCATCCGGCTGCCATGGGAGCCGATCTGAGCTCTGATGGGAAATACCTTACATTTCTTTCTCCTGATGGTCTGAAAAAAATAGAGATAGATACGGGAGATGAAATATATTCAGGAAAGAGATCATCAGAGCTGCGTACCGGTGAATCAGAAGGAGTGACAGTTGCCATAGACTATGAGGAGGGCAGGCTGTACAGCTATGATGAGAAGGGTGAGACGGTAATAAATGCCGAGATAGGACAGGGCATGAATTATCAGCTTGGCGGCATCTCTCCGGATGAGAAATATGTCTGCCTTGCCGCCAACACAGAGGATGCGTTCGGAATAATAACGATAAACTTAAGTGACGGGCAGAACTCTTTTTTTGATATGCCGGGGATCTGTACCAGGGTGAATTATATAGATGACGGCAGACTGTTATTTTTATTAAGTGATGAGACGGACGGACTTAAACATATAGTGCTCTATGATATAGCGGAGGGCGACAGAAGATATCTTTGTGATGCTGACTGGGATATGACCACCATGACTGTATCGGGAGACAACAGCATGGTTTATTACTATCATGAAAACACCTTGTACGAGATTGATTTAAACAGTAAAAAAGGAAATACCGTTTGGGAGAAGACCTACCCGTCGAGCGTCATGTCCGTAGCCGGCGGAGACGGGGTGGTCGCAGTGTCATGCCATGATGGAACGGTGTATTTTTATGAAGAGGGATCAAAAAGACAAATAAGCTGTCTTGCAGGTTCATCACAGAGTTGGTATCTGATGAATCTGACACCTAAAAAAGCAACGCTCAGGGATTTCTGGGGGAGTGTGGTCAGGGTGTATTCTACCGAGCATGAGTCACTGATTTCCCATGCGGACGATTCCGCTTCCGGATCGGCGGCAGTAGTTCTCCCCGACAACTGGTATGCGTGCGGGGCCTCGGGCGGGAAATTCGCAATGGGCTTTCACTCCGGGGCAGTTGATACTCTGGCGGTATTTGATGCCTCCGATCTGACCGGTATATCTTCAGCCCCGCTTGCGCAGATGGGGATAGGCAGCTTTGAAAACAAGGTAATAGATATGTCCGGTGATTCCTATGTTTCGATCACTGATTATGATGATTATACTACCTCTCACTTTGCGTCAGATACCTTAAAAGAAACATTGGAATTAAGTGATAATGATATTTATTATTACAACGAGACGGGCGATACCATTTTTTTCTCAAAAGACAGATATATAGAAGAAATTGATGCCATGACCGGAGAGAAAAAGAACAGCTATAAGCTTTCTGTCGGCTGTGACAGGGGAGTGAAAATAGGTGATACTGTTATTTGCGGTAATGATGATAGAATAAAAATAAACAGACTGACGATAAAAAATGCCGTACTATACGCATTTAACGCAAAAAGAAATCTGATCTTTTACAGAAGCGTTGATGAAAAAAAATGGTATGTATATGATATCAAACAGAAAAAAAACGTATTAAAAGGTACATCAGGCAATTATTCAAGTACGATGTTTTTCGGAAACAACAGATATTTTCTAAATGATTATAGTGAAGTATATGACATGGAAACCATGAAAAAGGTCTTGGATGTATCGGAGCTTGGTACATCTGTCTACGGTGTGCAGACAACAGACGAGCTTCCGTTTTTTATAGTCAGATGCGAGGAGAACTCCGGGAATGCCTCATCAGGCGGCAGCACAGGCTACCTTTATGAGAAGGACGGGAGTGGCGAGATAGTGGGTGATATACCCGGATATGTCACGGTGGCAGAGGATGGTGATGTCATAGTATTTGACGGAGAGAAGACCTTGCACAAAATAAAGCTGTATACCCCCGCGCAGATATTGGGACTTGCTAAAGACAGAGTAGGTGCATGGCAGTTTACTCCCTACCAGAGAGAGAAATATCATTTGTACTCATGATGTTTTCCTTGTTATTTTTTGAAATGGATGATATAATCAGGAAGACGCTGGTCAAAGCGTATTCTTGGTTTCAATGTATGATCGGGTGGATATTTTGGAGACTGTCACTATGTGGGGAAATTAGATATGGGCGGGATGGATCAGCATATCAAAGGCATGTATAACATAACTGATGGTGATTTTATGCTTGAGCTGAATGCGCTTAATGATTCATTCCATATCTGTTTCCATCTTATCAATAAAAAGAGAAAGCCGCTTGATGAGTTTCTCAGGGTGCTTGACGAGGAGCATATCCCGTATAAAGTATCCGACAGGATGACCAGATATCTTCCAAAGCTCATGCTTCCGTAAGGAGAAATAAATGTCGATATTCAGGAAGAAAAAAACATCTCTGCTTCCCGAGGTAAAATATGATCCCGAAACCACGGAGGCTATACTGAAATGTAATACCTGCAACAGAGACAGGGTATTGGTGTTTAAGGATATAAATACCGGAGAACTCACTGAGGTAGCCAATATCCTTTCTGATCATGAGCTCGAGGATTATAAAAAAACATACGGTATCAATACCATTCATGAGGTGTATGGATGGTAAAAAACAATAATACGGGAGGCATCCTCGCATGAGCATAAAAAACGTGATCTTTGATGTTGGAGATGTGCTTGTCAGCTTCAGATATATGGACTATATGAGAGAGCTTGGATTTGATATTGAAACCGCAGAGTTTATCCGTGACAACATAATATTGACCGACTTCTGGAAAGGACTTGACGCGGGCAGGGAGGATATTGATGACGCGGCAGCAAAATTCTCATCTCTTTATCCTGAGTTTGAGCATGAGATCAGATCCTTTTGGGAGAATATAGCTGACATCGTTTCGGAATATGATTACTCTGCACCGCTTATCAAAAAGCTGAAGGACAGAGGCTACAGAGTTTATCTGCTTTCAAACTATCCCGACAAGCTCGCTGATATGCACTGGTCGCAGTTTTCATTTCTTGATATGACAGACGGATATATAATCTCGGCAAAGGTAAAGCTTGCCAAGCCTGATCCCGCGATCTTTCATCTGCTGATGGATAAATATGACCTTGATATAAAAGAATGTCTGTTCATTGATGACAACAAAGACAATATAGAGGCAGCAAACAGACTTGGACTTGCTAATATCTTATTTACAGGCTACGATAACATGATATCCGATCTCAGGGAAATGAAAATCATGTGAGAAAAGTTACTATTCAGCCGTGAATAGTAACTTTTTTTCGCATACTAAAGCCGGCTATCACTACGCCGATACCGCAGATAACGGTACCGACGGTGAGCATAACGGTGATCCCCAGATTATCCAGTATCCAGCCGCTTATGAGATTTGAGAACACACCGCCTATTGTTATTGCGCTCGTGATGAATGCCTGTCCCTTCACCTGGTCAAGCTCTGCCATATTCTCGCTCACATAGTACGCCGCTGCCGGTATGAAAACCGCGTATGCAAACATCTGGAATGACTGGCTGATATACATCATGACCATATTGGCGGCAAAGATAAGTATTAGTATCTTTATAAAAAATGCTACGCCGGAGACGATCAGCAGGGTGTTCGAGGTTATCTTCTTCAGGATGATACCTATGAGAGCCATTACGGGGAGCTCTAATATCGCCTGAAGGAAGTTGGCATAACCAAGCTCTGTTTCTCCTCCGCCGAGAGCTCTGATGATTTGTATCATAAAATCATTTATCATATTGTGGGCAAAGAAAAAACAGATGGTGGCGACCAAAAACCACGCATATGCAGGATAGGTCTTTATAAAATCAAAGAAGTTGTTGTGAGCTTTTTCCTGTGATATACTTTCCGGTTCTGATGTAACATATGCTGTCTTTTCCAATAGCCTGTCATCATCAGGGTGATCTCCTGAAATCCGGTTTTTCCTGTCAGCAGTAGCCGGCAGCTTAAACGTATAAGCGATCACAGCCGAGATCACCATAGCGACTATGTTGATGATGAGCAGGATCTTTACTCCCATATTCTCAACGATCCCGCCGACAAAAAAAGCGGTTATGGCAAAGGAAGCCGAGCCAAGCCCTCTTGCAAGACCATAATAGATATTGCAGCCTGCTTTTTCATATTCAAAGCAAAGAGCGGTCATCACCGGCTGGTATGCAAACTGGACCATGTATATGATGGTATAGAATATAAAAATAACAGGTTTGTTCTCATCAGAAACCATGAGAATGACTGATCCGGCAAGTATTATCAAAACTGATATGATGATAAACCTGCGGTTGGTAAGTGCGCCCGGTTTGTCGATGATACCTGCAAATACAGGCTGTGCAACTGCGGAAAGTATGTTAGCAACTGCAAGTAATATCCCAACTTCCGTATTGTTGAAGCCGTTTGCAAGAAGATACACCGCAGCCATGGCGTGTATCGTACAGAAAGCTATAAAGTAAGCAGCATTCAAAAGTGTGTATCTGAAAGTCCAGAATCTCCCCATGTTATTCTCCTTAACCTACTGCCCGAATCAGACCGCCAAAGCCTTCCTCTTCAAAAATCTTTTTATAATAGGACAGCTCTTTGCTTATCAGCTTGTCGATCTCACCCATTCCGAGAAGCTCGACCGGTGCCCTGTCATCAGTGAGGATGTTGCCTCCACCCGTGTAAGAAGTCATATTTTTGTTGATGCGGATCATGAGATTTCTCAGATCAAAATGCTTCTCTGATTCTATGATCCCGATGCCGTTTGGAAGAGATGATACATAAGGCATGTCTGTTCTTGAACTCTGCTCTTTTTCCATCTCTGACACAGCAGTATCTAACCTGTATCTGATCATGCCTTTTTTCTTCATGGCAAAGAGCTCTCTGTTGGTAGTTCCCTACACTTCGAAGCAGTAATTAGAAGTAAGCCCATTATCACCCATTATGGCACATTAAAGGCATAGGATTTTGCCGTACTGTACCTCTACTGTACCAAAAAACCATAATATACTGCCATATGGTGGGATATAATGGTCGGTTCACGGATTAAATTTTAATACTGATATGCTTTTTAGGCACTTTCTAAGATTCATCGTCTTAAAAAGTGCCTTTTTGTTTCTGCAACGGTCATTAAATTCTCAGAAAAAGGAATGGAGGACCGAATATGAGCAAATCAAAAGAACGGGCCGTCATAGAGGATGTGATACCGAAAAGGTATGTGCGCTATGGCGAGGGAGCGAAGCTTTACAGTATGTCGGAAAACAAGTTCCAGACCGTGGCAAAGCGAGCCAACGCCTGCTACAAGATTGACCGCATGGTGCTGGTGAACTGCGATGAATTTGAGGACTACCTGAAGCAAAATTACAAAATGATGACAAATGCCAATGCGAAGGGAGGTGAGTAAGATGGCGGTAACTTATTGTTGTGCCATACAAAAGGGAGGTGTGGGCAAGACCACGACCTGCTTCAATCTGGCGTATTCCCTGGCGAAGATGGGGAAAAAGGTATTGGCGGTGGATTTCGACAGCCAGTCCAACCTTAGCACCTGCTTTGGGAAGCAGGACAGCGGAAATGGCGATTATTACATCGAGGATCTGATGATGGCGATGATGGATGACGAGGAATTGCCGGAGAGAAGCGAGTATATCTGCACCACAGGCGGCGTGGATTACATTCCATCCACTATAGGGCTGTCTGTGGTGGATGCAAAGCTCCGTATGGAGATGGGGTCTGAAAATATGCTAAAAGACATCCTCAGTCGTTTTAAGGACGATTACGAGATTATCCTCATTGATACCTGCCCTTCGCTTGGGACACTCACTATAAACGCTCTGGCGGCATCAGATAAGGTAATCATCCCGGCAGACCCGGAACTTCTGACGATGATGGGGCTAAAGGACTTCATGCGGACGGTGACAAAGGTAAAGCGGCGTATCAATCCCGACCTGGAAGTGGCGGGGATACTGCTTACCAAGTGCGACACTCGGACGAACCTTTGCAAGGTTATTACGGATGAGGTCGAGGAGGCATACAAGGACAAACTGAATGTGTTCCACACCCGGATTCCCAAGACCGTCAAGGTCGGTGAATCCATCTACTATGGAATGAGCATCGAGGACTATGACCCAAAATCTCCTGCAGGGATTGCTTATTCGGAATTTGCAAAGGAGCTGATGGGATATGAAAACTAATGCTCCGAGAAGAAAAATATTCGATGATGCCATTGATGTGCTGACAGGCACGGAGGAAGCGGTAGAGGCAAAGGGCGGCGTACAGGAGATTCCGATCAAGGAGATAGAGCCATTCCATGACCATCCATTCCGACTGTATGAGGGCGAGCGGCTTGATGATATGGTGGATAGCATCAAAACCCACGGGGTGCTGACTCCGGTCATTGTCAGAAAGGTGGGCAAGGGATATGAGATGCTTGCAGGACATAATCGGGTCAATGCCGCAAGGATTGCGGATTTGGAGACGGTGCCTGCCATTGTAAAGGAAGATCTCTCTGATGAAGATGCCTATGTGTATGTCATCGAGACGAACCTGATGCAGCGGTCATTTACGGACTTTCTACCGAGCGAAAAGGCGGTCATCCTTGCCGCACGATATGAGAATATCAAGTCGCAGGGCAAGCGGAATGACATTTTGAGGGAGATTGCGGTGTTGCAGGGAGAGACTTCTGGTCTAATAGACCAAAAGTCGGACGAGGGCGATGATTTAACTTCTGGTCTATTAGACCAAAAGTTAGATGGCAGGGGAAATGTGGCGGAGGAATACGGACTTTCGAGCAAGACGGTTGCCCGTCTATTGCGGCTAAATAGCCTCATCCCCGTATTTCGTGCGCTGGTAGACAAGGGCACGCTCCCCCTCTATGCAGCGGTAGAAATTTCTTTCCTGACCGAGGAGGCACAGGGCTGGATTTATGATGCGGCGGAGAAGTACAAAATCCGCATCAATATGAAATCCGCAAAGCTCTTTCGGGATGTGGGGGATGACCTGACGGTGGCGAGGGTGGACGAGATTGCCAAGGGACTTGCGGCGGGTGCAGGCAAGTCGCCCTCCAATGCATACCAGAATGTGCGATTGCCCAAAATCATCTACAAGAAATATTTTAAGGACATGAACGATGATAAGGTGCAGGCAATCCTGCAGATTGCACTGGAGCAGTATTTTAAGACGCAGACAACTTAATATAGACACCAATCAAGGTTAAAAGAGGCGTTCGATTCTGAAATTTGAAAGAGTCGAGCGCCTTTTTTGTATGGCAACGAGCCAAGTGGGATGCATCGTGCTCGCACGAAATGCAGACCATTTGGCGACTGCAGAACACCGAAAGGCGAAGCCTTGAGGTTGTTCAGCAGCGTTGACAAAAATCGAGTGAAAAACTTTTCACTCGATTTGTAACTATCAATTTCAAAAAATTAGGAGGAACACACAAATGGAAAGCAGAGAAGAAAACACAAGAGCACAGGAGACGCAGCAGGAAGGAAAAAAGGAATTTCAAGAGATCACCTTGAAATTCGGTAAAGGCTGCGTGGGAGACACATTTATGGGCAAGGATGGCAAGGAGTACACGCAGATTCTGATTCCAAACAGCGATCCCGAGGATCATAGACCGTGGCAGACCTTTGTGGCGAGGGCAAATGCAGTTCACGAGGACAAGTTTGGCAAGGGGATGTGGATGAAGCTGCCTGCCGAAGGACACACCACCGTCCGTAGACCTGAGAGAGTCGGGGTCGGTGAGGACGGCAAGGGTATTTTTGAGAACCATGATACCAAAGTACCCAATCAGGAACTAAAGGAAATGGTGGAGTTTTATAAAAAGACTTCGATCCGTGACAAAATCCAGGAGAAGAAGAGCGAGATTGCCGAGGCGAGTGCAGGAAAGCCATCTCCTGTGAGATCGAATGCCAGGGTAGCAGAGGCGGCGATTTAAGCATGTCAGAATGGAAATCCGGGAGGAAAGGAGTGGTGGATTTTGGACGCTATGGATTTGATGGAAAATGACGGAGCGGCGGAGACGCCTGATGTTTCTGCGGAGGATAATCCTTTGGATTCCGTTTATCCCTCAGAGGGCGACTGTAATGGTTGCCCTTATGGGAAAGCGAGCCCTTGCATCGGGTTTTGCCTCCGCAAAATAATGAGCAAAGATTATAGAAAGCGGGGTGAGTAAAATGCCCGTATTTAGGGTAGAAAAGAGTAGGGATTACACGACGATGAGTAACTTTCATCTCCGTGACAAGAGCCTATCCCTAAAGGCGAAAGGGTTGCTGTCGCAGATATTAAGCCTGCCGGATAACTGGAATTACAGTGTCAGCGGGCTTGCTGCGATCAACAAAGAGAGCAGGGACAGCATCCGCACCGCTATCACGGAACTAGAGGGGTGTGGCTATATCGTAAGGAACCGGCTTCGCACAAATGACGGAAAACTGGGCGATATGGAGTATGTGGTTCACGAAAAGCCTGTATCGCAAAAGCCAACATCGGGAGAGCCTACATTGGAAAAGCCTATGTTGGAAAATCCAACGCAGGAAAATCCAACACAGGACAAACCTACGCAGGGAAAACCAGCATTGGAAAATCCCGCAGAATTAAATACTTACTTACCAAGTACAGAAAAACAAAATACGGATAAATCAAAAAAGGATGGGAGTAAGAGCAAAGACGTAATGCGCATCTACGGCAGATACCAAAATGTGCATTTATCCGATGAGGACTTCGCAATGTTAAAAGCCTCTTTTCCTGCGGATTATGGGAAACGCATTGAGCGGTTATCGGAATATATCGAGTCTTCGGGCAAATATTACAAAAACCACTACCTGACCATCTGCCAATGGGCTAGGCAGGATGCGGAGAAGGCAAGGAGCGGCACAGCCAAAAACGGGTTTGAAAATTATGAGTGCAAGGAAGGAGAGAGTTACTGATGGACATAACAAGCACGATGGAACATTTAAGCACGGCGGCGTGGAAACTGCCGAACGCCTGCGATTACAAGGGCGAGGATGGCTTGCTCTACTGTGGGAAATGCCACACCAAAAAAGAGGGCAGATATCCATTTGGGGATCGGATGATTCAGGTACATCTGATGTGCAAATGCGAGCATGACCGCTACGAAGCGGAGAAAAAGGAGCGAGAGCGGCAGGAACGCATCGAGGCTATCGAGCGGATGAAAGCAACCTGTATCCATGACCGGCATTTGATGGAATGTACTTTTGCCAGGGATGACGGGACGCTTCCCCAGATTGCTTCGGCAAAGAGATATGTGGAGACCTGGCGGGAGCGGAAGGCGAACAATGACGGACTCCTGCTCTGGGGCGATGTGGGATGCGGCAAGACATTTTATGCGGCGTGTGTCGCCAATGCCTTGATTGAAGAAGGCGTGTCGGTGTTGATGACGAATTTCTCCAAAATTCTGAATAAGCTGAGCGGTCTGTACTCGGATGATAAAAATGAATTTATCAGATCTATGATGCAGTATTCGCTACTCATCATTGATGATTTCGGGATTGAGCGGAACACGGAGTACGCATTGGAGCAGGTTTACAACATCATTGACGAGCGGTACAAGACCAAGCTGCCGCTGATCGTGACTACGAATCTATCCTTGAATTCGCTGAAGAATCCGGAGGATACGGCACATAAACGGATTTATGACAGGGTGCTTTCGATGTGCGTACCCGTGAAGTTTCTGGGGATAAACCACAGGACAAAGGAGGCAGAGGGCAAGATCAAATCTTGCAGGGCAATATTTGAAGGGAGTGTGGAATGAATGTAGCAGACAGCCTTTATGAAATCAGGCGGGGCAGTATATGCGAGCTTCTTACGAGGCGTGAAACAATGACAGGAGCGGCACAGGCTTGGATGAGGGAGCATCCGTCGGAATATGAGCGGTTGTATTCCTTTCAGGCGAGATTCGTGTTGGTGATGAAGTGCCTCAAGGCGGATGATGGCGGGGACGGTGGTATCCTTGCCGCTATGGTTTTTGATAAGCCGATGAAAAATTCCAAGGCGATTGCCATCAACGGCAAGAGGCATTGGGTACGGTTTTCGGATTTTATCGCAATTCCGAGGGAGATGCTGATACTAGCCTGCGGTAAGCGGCTGGATAGGGCAGGAAAAACAATCTCTGCCATCTATGATGCACACCGCAGGGCAAAGAGCCGGGACTGGCACATCCGGCAGAAGAGGCTTGAGGAAGAAAAGAAATTTAAAGGAGGAGGACGATGCAAGATGAAATAAATCAACGGGTCGTGGCTCTGGTGGTGCGGATGGGAAGCAAGGGCGGCAGGATGACTACGGATGTCCTAAAATCCGCCCTGCGGAAATATCTGCGCCAGCAGGAGACCAAGAAACAGACTAAAAACGAAATACATAGGCAGAAGAAGATTAAAAAGGCAATGGAGCCGAAGCACGGCAAGCAGACGATAGGGGAGCTGATGGATCAGAATCAGGGGCTTTCCAATATCGAGATCACCGACCAGAATATCAAGTCATTTGAGCGGGTAGCGAACAAGTATCATGTAGATTTTGCGTTAAAGAAAGACAGGTCGTCGGACTTGGCAAAATATGTGGTCTTTTTCAAAGCAAGGGATGTAGATGTGATGACGGCGGCGTTTAAGGAGTATTCTGCGATTGAGCTTACCAAGTCCAAGAAGCCATCCATACGTCAGAAAATACAGCTGGCGAAGGCGATGATTATGGAGCGTGATAAGGCGCAGAGCAAAGACCATATGCGTCAGAAGAACCGCAGCAAGGGGCAGGACCGATGAGCGGGGTGAAGAAATCCGCGCGTAGGAGCGCGGCAGGAAAAAACACCCCGAAGAGTACGGCAAAGAAGACTGCACGGAAAAAGCAAAATGCGATAGAGAAATTCATCGCAGAAAAGATGGATGAGATAAAAAAGGCAGATACCAAGAAGCTGATCATTCTGAATCTGCCTTTTATCATCGTATGGTACTTTGTGGACAAGCTCGCATGGCTATATCGCGTGGCAGATGCAGAGCAGGCGGCGTACAAAATCAGTTTCGTGGCGATGAATGCATCGGATGCGTTTTCCAATCCGCTTCCGAGCATACATCCCTATGACATACTGGCAGGCATTGTGGGAGGAGGCATTTTAAAAGCGGTGGTGGAATACAGGAAACATAACGCAAAGAAATTTCGGCACGGTGTGGAGTATGGCTCCGCGCGGTGGGGCACGGCAAAGGACATCGAGCCGTTTGTGGACGAAAAGCCGGACAACAATATCATACTGACGGCATCGGAGAGCCTGACGATGAGTAGCCGCCCGAAGAATCCGAA
>JAGBOK010000032.1 GCA_017633905.1 Eubacterium sp.
AGTTTTGTGAAAAACAGGAGGAGAATTCCCGTGATTAAGGAGAATGAAAGACTGCTGACGCTGTTCAGGGTTTTGGTCGACGCAGTCATAATAATAAGCTCTTTTATATTGTCATATTATTTGAGATTCGATGATATCCACAGTCCGCTGATCCGAATGAGGATCATTAGTGAGCCCATCGGATATTATATGAGTCTGGGCGAATACATGCAGAGTCTGTTTGCGATCGTGCCAAGCTACATAGTTTCTTATTACGCATTCAAGCTGTACGATCCCAAGAGAGTCAAGAGCCACAAGGCTGAGCTTGCTGCCGTGCTTGCCGCCAATATCGTCGGTATCGTGATCGTGACGGCTATCCTTTTCTTTTACAGGAGCGGCACCCCATACGCGAGACTTCTCATCATTATTTTTATAATTACCAATACGGCACTCACCATGATCGTGAGATTCTCTATCACGACCGCAGTGAGAAAGTTCAGACGCGGAGGACACAACAAAAAGCATATTCTGCTCGTCGGATATTCAAGAACCGCAGAAGGCTATATAGACAGGCTGAAATCAAATCCCGAATGGGGATATATGGTTCATGGCATACTCGATGACAAGATGGATATAGGGCATACCTACAGGGGCATGCATGTAATAGGAAGAATAAGTGAACTCGAAAACCAGCTTGAACGCCACAATTATGATGAGATCATCATAACCCTCCCGATAGACCATCTCGACAAGCTCGAGCGGATCGTCGCCATCACGGAGAATTCCGGAGTCCATACAAAGTTCGTACCGGACTACAACAACATAATCCCGACCAGACCATATACCGAGGATCTCGATGGTCTTCCGGTCATACATGTGAGAAAAGTTCCGCTCTCGATGTCCTTTAACCGTTTTATAAAAAGAACAATGGACATCATAGGCTCGCTCCTGCTCATCATCATAACGGCGATCCCCATGCTCATCATAGCAATACTTGTAAAGACCACCTCCAAAGGTCCTCTCATATTCAAACAGGAAAGGATAGGTCTTCACAACAAGCCGTTTATGATGTATAAATTCAGGTCTATGGTAATGCAGGATGAAGAATCCGAGGCAAAGGCATGGACTGTCAAGGACGACCCGAGAGTGACCCGGATCGGAAGATTTATCAGAAAGACATCTCTTGATGAATTCCCGCAGTTTTTCAACGTACTGGTCGGAAATATGAGCCTTGTGGGACCGCGCCCCGAAAGACCCCAGTTTGTTGAGAAATTCCGTGAAGAGATCCCCAGATACATGATAAAACACCAGGTAAGACCGGGGATCACGGGCTGGGCACAGGTCAATGGCTACAGAGGTGACACATCGATCAGAAAAAGGATCGACTGTGACCTCTATTATGTGGAGAACTGGAGCATAGGTCTTGATATAAAAATAATCCTGCTCACGCCATTCAAGGGCTTTGTAAACAAAAACGCATATTAGGATTAAGCGTTACTATTCATCAAGTTTTTTATTAATAAACTGGTCCCAGTAGGAATCATCATCATTACCTGCTATTATTCTCTCATGAGATTCGGGATCACCTGCTGTATCTCCACTGATAGTGATACCGTCCGGAAGCTCATCTCCTATTGATGATATCGCTTCATCCTCATCATCGTCAGCGCTTTGCTCCATGATGGACATGAATACTTCTCCCAGCTCTTCAAGAAGTTTATCATCCTCTATGTTTTCAAGGGTAAACTCCATCTCTTCGCCCTGATCCTCAAAGGTCACCCCGAACAGATAAGCCTCATCAGCCCCTTCAGCAGTCGGGACGAGCGCGGCATAAGCATTTTCCTCATATTCAAACATACAGATGACCTGGCACTCTGTAGTGGTGCCATCCTCTTCTTCGATATCAACGATGATATCATCCATTTCTTCAAGATTAGGCAGATCCATTTATTTTTCCCCCTTTTTCAAAGTCCTGTAAAACGATCTTCAAATATCCGTAACTGCAATTGAGAGTATAACATATACTGTGTGAATAAAGCAAGAGAAAATATAAGTTACTATATTATTTGCCGTTCCAGAAATCCTTCAATTCATTCTCAACGGTATCAATAGTCACACTCCTGCACCGGCTCCACTCTCTGGGAAATTCTCTTCTGTATTCATTTCTAAGAAATCTCTCATCAAGAAGCAGTATCACTCCCCTGTCGCTCTCTGTCCTGATCACCCTTCCTCCCGCCTGAAACACCTTGCCAAGTCCGGGATACAGATATGCATAATCAAATCCCTGCGATCTCATCTCTTCAAAATATCTTCTGTAGAGTTCTCTCTCCTCACAGACCATGGGCAGACCCGTTCCCACTATGGCAGCTCCTATCAGTCTGTCGCCGGTGAGGTCTATCCCCTCAGAAAAAATACCTCCCATCACACAAAAACCGACCACCCCAACATCAGCTCCTGACCTGAATCTGTTTAAAAACTCCTCTCTTTCTCCCTCCTTCATCTGCTTTCCCTGAATCAAAACCTCATATCCTGCATATTGAACCTCATCCGATCCTGATGTATCATTTGATCCGGATACACCTCCCGGATCAGACTGAACTCTGAGCGCTCCCACATCTATATATGACGCAACCTCCTGCATAAACGCATAGGACGGAAAAAAAATGAGATAGTTGCCGTTTTTTGCCCTGATAAACCTCTCAATATATCCCGCTATCCTCTCATACATTGCGGGTCCTCTTGACTTGTACAGGCTCGTCACATCCCTTGCTATGAGAATACTCCTGTTCTCAGGAGAAAATGCTGACCTTGCATATACCGCAGGATCATCCGACTCACCGCCAAGCTGCTCCTTGTAATATCTGATGGGAAGGAGCGTGGCAGAGAAAAAAATCCCCGCCAAAGCTCTGTCCAACACCTCTTTTAGTCTCCCTGACGGATCCATACACTGAAGGTGCAATAAAAAAGCGCCCTCATCGTCATAATCAGCATATATCCTGTACTTATCATCAAAGTATTCATGCGTCTCCAAAAAATACCTCACACTGAAATAGATCTCAGGAAAGGTTTCCCTGTCTATCAGCTCCGGACACTCATATGCAAAGGCTTCGTAGTTTGCCGCAAATCTCATAAGCTTGAATAAAACAGAATTTATATCATCAAATTCCCTAAAGCCCTCACACTGTCTCTTGTAGCCAAGAAGCTCTTTATTTACGGACTCTGCCGCACTGATCAGTGCTTTGATCAATTTAAGTGCCTGACTTCTTTTTTCTGATCTTTCGGTTTTTTTCAAAAGCCTCGCCATCAGCAGGAAGTCCTCTTTTTTTATCACGGCAGAGTACATCTGCCTTCCCCTCTCAACGAGATTATGAGCCTCATCGATCAGAAGTATCATATCTCCCTTTTTACCTGCAGAAAAAAAACGCCGCAGATACACATTCGGGTCGAACACATAATTGTAATCACATATAATGGCATCGGCAAAAAGAGCTGCGTCAAGACTTAATTCAAACGGACAGACACAGTGCTTCCCGGCATATGACAACACGGTCTGTCTGTTGATGTGCTCCTCATTTGTGAGCATGTCATAGAGTGCGTCATTGATCCTGTCGTAGTGCCCCTTTGCCCTTTCACATATATCGGGATCACATCCGTGAGACTGACTCTCCGGCTTCATTATACACAGCTTTTCTTTGGCAGTAATAGTGACAGGCTTGAATATCAGTCCCCTCTCCTCCAACAGAGCAAAGCAGTCCTCCGGTGCAGATCTTGTGATGGTCTTGGCAGTGAGGTAGAAAATCCTGCCTGCCTTTCCCTCTCCCATAGCCCTGACGGACGGATATATGGTGGTTATCGTCTTGCCAACTCCCGTTGGCGCCTCAATAAAAAGCCTTCCCCCTGATATGATCTGTTCATAGGTAAACGCAGCCAGATCATCCTGTCCCGGTCTGTAGGAATACGGAAATTTGAGCTTAGATATGGAAATATCTCTTTTTTTCCTATGATCATACTCATATATAGCCCAGGGCTTGTATTTTTCGATCAGATCTTCAAACCACTCCGTCAACTGTGATGAGTCATATCTCGAATGAAAGCGTTTGATCACCTCAGTTCCTATCTGACAATATGTGATAATGACAGAAATCTCGTCGAGTCCCTCATCTGTAAGCACCATGTAAGCATAGCACATTGCCTGTGCCAGATGAAGTGTCTCCGGTTCCTTTATATCCTTTACTTCCCTGTAAACTCCCTTGATCTC
>JAGBOK010000033.1 GCA_017633905.1 Eubacterium sp.
ATCGAGGTCAAGATAATCGAAGAAAACAGAGAGCGCTGCGAGGAGCTCAGTATTCTCCTCCCCAAAGCCATCATCATTCACGGTGACGGCACGAGCGAGGAGCTTCTCAACGAGGAGAATCTCCGCCATATAGAGAGCTTCATACCTCTCACCGGTATCGACGAGGAAAACGTGCTTCTCGCGCTCCATGCAATGCAGGTCAACGACGATGTCAAGGTCGTCACCAAGATAAACAGAGTCAATTGCCGCGAGGTCATCAAGGGGCTTGATCTCGGCAGTGTCATCTACCCCAGATATATCATAGCGGAAAATATAATATCTTATGTGCGCGGCATGATGAATTCGCAGGGAAGCAACGTCGAGACCCTCTATCACATGTTCAACGACAGGGTCGAAGCCGTAGAATTCAATATAACAGAGGAATCACCTGTCACCGAGGTTCATCTGAGAGATCTTCATATCAAAAAAAATGTGCTGATCGCCTCGATCAACCGCAAGGGAAAGTTCATCATCCCATCAGGTCGCGACAGGATCCACGTTGGTGATTCCGTAATGATCGTCACAACAAACCTCGGGTATGACAATATTACCCAGATATTGGAGAAAAACTAAATGAACTATTCAATCATTCGATATGTAGTCGGATATGTGCTGAGGATCGAAGCAGGGATGCTGCTGCTTCCGGTTATCGTTGATTTTATATACGGTGAGAATCATTGGTATTACTATGTAATATCAGCATTTGTCTGCGCTCTGGCAGGCTTCATGCTCACTATCAAAAAACCCGTAAGCAACGTTTTCTATCTGAAGGAGGGCTGCATCTCCACTGCCCTGTCATGGATAGGCTTAAGTATTTTCGGTGCGCTGCCCTTTATACTCTCCGGAGAGATACCGTCTGTAATAAATGCCGTTTTCGAGGTCGTATCCGGACTGACTACAACGGGCGCATCCATATTGTCAGACCTCAGTGTGCTCTCTCACGCCTCATTATTCTGGAGATCATTTACTCACTGGATAGGAGGTATGGGAGTTTTGGTCTTTCTCATGGCGATCCTCCCCATGACGGGAGGCTCAACCATCAACCTGATGCGTGCCGAATCACCGGGTCCTGACGTGGGAAAGCTCGCTCCACACATGAGAGAAACCGCACGGATCCTTTATTTTATCTACCTCGGACTCACAACCATAATGATCGTCATTTTACTCTGCACGGGAATGCCTGTATTTGACTCACTTACCATGTCGTTTGGAACTGCCGGAACGGGCGGATTTGCCGTGCGCAATTCAGGGCTTGCCGACTACACGATATTGCAGCAGAACATAATTACGGTCTTCATGATACTGTTTGGAGTCAACTTCAACGCTTTTTACTATATCATCTACCGCAAGTTCAAAAAAGCATGGCAGATGGAGGAGGTCAGAGCCTATTTTATAATAATAATCTCCTCTATCACCATAATAACCATAAATATATTACATATGTGCTCAGGCGTGTGGGACGCAATACAAAAAGCCGCATTCCAAGTCGGATCGATCATTACGACGACGGGCTTTTCAAATACCGACTTTGACACTTGGCCTTCCCTGTCCAAATATGTGCTGATACTGCTGATGTTCTGCGGAGCGTGCGCAGGCTCCACGGGAGGCGGACTCAAAGTATCCCGCGCCATAATGCTGATCAAATCCGTAGGCAAGGAGATCACCTCATATATCCACCCCAAGACTATCCGCAAGATCAAATTCGACGGTTCACCGCTCACACATGAGATGGTCAGATCCACAACGGTATATTTTCTTGCCTATATAGCGCTTTTCATACTGTCGCTTTTTATCGTTTCTCTGAACGGATACGATTTTGAAACCAATTTTACCGGAGTCGCAGCTACATTTAACAATATCGGTCCGGGGCTTTCGCTCGTCGGACCGACCAGGAATTTTGATTTCTTTTCACCACTATCCAAGATAGTGATGATCTTTGATATGCTTGCGGGACGTCTTGAACTGTTCCCGATGCTCATACTTCTCTATCCGAGAATATGGATCGAGGACATCACTCATCACCATCACCACACGCATATCCATCACAATCACTACTCACATCATGAGCTGCATGCCCATCATGAACACAAAAAGTCTTGAGGATGCGCAGAAAATTGCATAGGAAGGGTGCTGCGCACCCGCAATTCCCTCGCAAGTACTAGCCCAACAACTCATCTGCAAGGGCTTCAAGCTGCGGGATATTATCCGGTTTGAGAGTCGACTTCAGCGAAACCGTGTTCTCGCAGATAGTGATATTTTTCATGGCTTCAAGCTTTTCTCTTATCTTCTTGCCGGCTACCGGAGCCCAGCTTCCATTATCAACGATCGCAGCTTTTTTGTTCTGAAAGCCCTTGTGACCCAGTCTGTACAAAAAATCCTCCATGACCGGAAAAAGACCGCCGTCGTATGTTGCCGATGCGAATACTATCTTGTCATATCTGAAAGCGTCCTCAACGGATTCCGCTATATCCTCCCTCGCAAGATCCGTCACGACGACCTTTTTCGCGCCCTTCGCGCTCAGTATCTCCCCGAGCTTCTTTGCAGCCTTGCCCGTGTTTCCGTGGATCGAGGTGTATGCAACAAAAACTCCGTCATCCTCTGAGCTGTATGTGGACCAGATCTGATATTTATCAATATAATAAGAAAGCGGCTCCTTGTCAGGAAGTATGGGACCGTGAAGAGAGCATATCTTCTGAATATCAAGCCCTGCTGCTTTCTTTAGAAGCGCCTGTGCCTGCGCTCCGTATTTTCCTACAATATTGAAATAATACCTTCTCGCCTCACATGCCCAATCCTCATCGGTATCAAGAGTTCCAAACTTTCCAAACGCATCAGCAGCAAACAGCACCTTCTCAGATGACTCATATGAAACCATGACCTCCGGCCAATGCACCATGGGAGCCATAACGAATGTTAATTCATGATTTCCTAAACTGAGCTTGTCCCCCTCTCCGACAGCCTCTACTCTCGATGAATAATCCTCCTCTGTGAACTGTGAGAGCATACCGGCTGATTTTTGTGAGGTGACGATCTTCATGTCCGGGTATTCCTTCAAAGCAGCCTCGAGCGAACCGCTGTGATCAGGTTCCAAATGCTGCACAATTATGTAGTCAGGTTTGCGTTCTCCCAATTCGTTTTTCAGATTTTTCAACCACTCATCTTTTTTTCTTGCGTCAACAGAGTCCATTATTGCGACCTTGTCATCAAGGATCAGATATGAGTTGTATGCCATCCCGTTTGGAACCACATACTGACTCTCAAAAAGATCAATGTCATGGTCATCAGTACCGATGTACTTTATGGAATCCGATATTTTGATATCACTCATTTTGTTTACCTCCGTTTTAAATGTTCTTATATCTAAGTTTTACAATTTAAGATCACAAATATTCTTTAACCTATTTTCAATTATATAAAAAATCCATTCTTTTCGGGTGTTATGATCATTCAACCCTGATCAGCAAGCATCCGTGACCCGGTATTTCTTCGGTCGATTTAATATTGATTTCTTCACCTTTCCACAATTCAACAGCCCTTCCGTCCTTGTTGCTGACGAACGGTTTCGGGCATATCGAAGTGGCTGCAGTAGAGATGTTGAACAGCGCAACATACTCCGCATCATCATATCTGTCACGCGATCTCCATACTATCACTTCATTGTCCCGGTACACCTCTCTCGCACCCATCGAGACCTCTGTCAAGCGCAAAACCTGAATATTTGTTAGCAAGTTGATTGTCTCCTGATCAAGTTTCGGCATGTCTGAGCCTATCATGAGCGGCGACCTGAAAATACTCCACAATGTCAGCATGGTTTTTTCTTCGTCTATTGAGAAATTCGTCCTCCGCTCTTCTCCGAAGCCGACTCCTATCCTCCCTATGGGAAGCATGTCACAATCAGGGAAGCCCTCATCTGATGGTTTGCCCTGCCAGTTCTTGCATACATCAAACATCCCTCTCAGCATATCCCAGTTGTCCCAAAAATCATCGGTAACTCTCCACATTTCAGAGTTCTCACGATAGAAATCGCACTCCTCCAAAATTGCGGGTCCGGGTGACAGGGACAGCACAATATCACGGGAGCATTTCTCTATCGCCCTGTGTATCATTTCAGTCTCTATGCGTGCGGATTTTGCATCCATACGGCATATATCATCACATTTGATGAAATCAACACCCCAGCCTGCATACAGCTCCATCAGAGAATCATAATACTCCTGCGCGCCGGGCTTGGACGGATCGATACCATACATATCGGGATTCCACTCACATATGGAATAAGGATTTGCTATCTGATCTGCGGTAAGCTCCGTATTCCAAAGCTTGCTGTGCATATGAGCCGCGATCCTGGGGATCCCCCTCATAATATGTATTCCGAATTTTAGTCCCAAACCGTGAACATAGCTTGCAAGTGGTCCAAAGCCCTCTCCCGCAGCCGCAGAAGGAAACTTTGTCAGGCACGGAAACGGTCTCGAGTACTCGTCCATCTCCATACGCCCAAACGGTACATATATCTGCCCGTCAGGCATCGGCTGATTGGTATATGAATACCATTCTATATCAACAACAACATATTCCCATCCATAATCTTTGAGATTTTCAGCCATAAAATCGGCATTCGCCCTGACCTGTGCTTCATTTACGCTCACGCCAAAGCAGTCAAAGCTGTTCCATCCCATCGGTGGTCTGATCAGATCCATCTGTTGTATTCCTCCTTTCAGTTCTTTCTTGCTACAACTACAAATCTTCCCTCATCAACATGATATGCACAGGTGACAAGAGACAACAACTGCTCTCCGTATTTCGGTTTGATACCGGTCTTGTACAAAGACAGCTCTTCTATACCCTTTATATACTTATCAAATCTCTTCTCAGAGAGATGACCGATATACTCGTAATACTTGAAATTCTCGTCATCCGCCTTATATACCTGAGAACGAAATGCGGCTACTATTTCATACTCACCCTTTGCGTAAAGAGTATCGAATTTTATTATCTTATGTTTTTTATAAAAATCTTCGCTTTCATAGTCCAATAAATGGGCAAACATGATACCGCTCTTCATATGATGTCCATAAATCAACAGATTACTGTCAAGATCTTCCGGATCACACAACGCGTCAAGAAACGGCATTCCGTTCACGTCATCCTGCTTATCAAAGTTTCTATGCAAATAGTATTCATTTTCTTCCGGAGTGAACATAACCGGATAGTTGATCGGAGTATCATCGACCTTCACCCAGCCAATGACATCCGGATTTCTTTTATAGAGCTTCCTGTACTTTTTCAGAATAGTCTTTTTCTCACCGGAAGACGATACAACTTCGATCGGCTCAGTGTCATCGGTCTCACCGGAAGAGGCTTCATCCTCGCTTTCAGATTCCTCGACCAATTCCGCAAGCTCCTCTACTTTATCTCCTGCTTCCTTTGCGTCCCGGTAATACGAGAAAAGATACCATCCGGAGCCTATAAAAATCAATGCAAATATAACGATCAGAATGTTTAATATGATTTTTTTCATACAGCATTTACTCCACATCCATAGCCGAAATAGTCAGTGCCGGAACAAGAATACTTAACATAAAAAAGACAAACCGCTATCAGACATCCGCAATAGAAACATAAGCTCATTTACTCCCTATCAGTTTAGTCATAGGAGTATATCTGATGCCGTCACTTTGCTGCTCCTCCTTTACAGCTTTAAATCCGACCGCCCTGTAGAATCCCACGGCATACGGGGAGGAATTGACTGTTATCGCGGGGATCTTCGGCGCCATTGCTCTAACATCATTCTCCACTACTCTCACAAGCATACTCGCAACGCCAAGATGATGGAACTTTTCTCTGACAAACAAAAGACTAATATGCTGTCCCTCCCTGAGAGCGATCACTCCGACAAGATAGTTGTTGAGATAACACCCCCAGAACTTCATATTTCCCTGATCGACCCTGTCAAGAATAGAATGATATTCTATGAAATGGCGAAATGTTTTTACACCCATCTCACTGTAATCATCAGCTTCAAACCTCTCAAAAACCTCCCACACGAGATCAAGAGCTTCCCTGAGATGATCATTACCCAGTCTGCATATTTGCATCCCAAGCCTCCCATCCAACCGGCACTTTATTCGTTACTGTTCACATCTCATCAAGCTTTTCCCGTATAGCCCTGATGAATTCCTCTGAATTAAGAACAGTGACATTTTCAAGTGAAGTGATCAGAGCAAGATCCTTTGTCATCTTTCCTGACTCAATCGTAGAAAGAGTAGCCTTTTCCAACTTATCAGCAAAACTACACAACTCATCTATGCCATCCAGCTCTCCGCGCTTTCTTAAAGCTCCTGTCCACGCAAAAATAGTCGCAACCGAATTGGTGGATGTCTCCTCACCTTTCAAATATTTGTAATAATGGCGCTGTACTGTTCCGTGAGCAGCCTCATACTCATACACACCGGCAGGAGAAACCAGTACCGATGTCATCATTGCAAGTGAGCCACAGGCAGACGAAACCATATCACTCATGACATCTCCGTCATAATTCTTGCATGCCCAGATAAATCCGCCCTCGGTTTTCATGACTCTCGCAACCGCATCATCTATCAATGTGTAGAAATATTCAAGACCGGCTTCTTCAAATCTGGTTTTATATTCCTCATAAACCTCGGAAAATATATCCTTGAAGCGGTGATCATAGGTTTTTGATATTGTGTCCTTGGTGGCAAACCACAGATCCTGCTTTGTATCAAGAGCATAGTTGAAACATGATTTAGCAAAGCTTATAATTGAATTGTCTTTATTGTGAATGCCCTGTATGACTCCCGGTCCGTCAAACTCCTGAATAGTCTGCCGAATTTCAGTGCCGTCTGCATTCTTAAATACTAATTCAGCTTTTCCCGCTCCCGGAACTCTGATCTCTACGTTTTTATATACATCTCCATAAGCATGACGCGCGAGAGTGATAGGTTTTTTCCAGTTCTTAACGCAGGGTTCAATTCCCTTGACCTGGATCGGGGCACGGAAAACCGTTCCATCCAGAATCGCTCTTATGGTTCCGTTGGGAGATTTCCACATTTCTTTCAAGTCATACTCCTCAACTCGCGCAGCATTTGGTGTGATAGTTGCGCACTTAACTGCAACACCGTATTTCTTGGTCGCTTCCGCAGAGTCTATAGTTACCTGGTCATCTGTCTCATCTCTGTGCTTCAGCCCCAGATCATAGTACTCAGTCTTCAGGTCTACATAGGGAATAATTAATTCATCTTTTATTATTTTCCAGAGTACTCTGGTCATTTCATCCCCATCCATCTCGACCAGAGGTGTTTTCATTTCTATTTTGCTCATCCTTTTCACCTTTTCCTTTATATTAGTCTGCCTTTTGCGGCAGACTGTGCGAGAATTGCGGGTGCGAAGCACCCTTATGAGAAATATACGACCTCTTCTGCGGGCGGCTCAGCTTTTTTCACCTCATCAGCCCATAGCACGGGATATAACTGCTGATACTGCGGATTGAACTCGGGCTTTACCCTGACTGAAACCGTCACCCAGTCATCTACATTTAGAAGCTCTGCCGCATCCGCATGACACAAAAACCCTATTTTTTGAATATCGTCCGCGCAGCAGGTCATAGCTGCCCTCGCCGGAACAAATGTACCGCTCGGGAAATTGGGTGAACGGTAGACCTGTCCCTTGAAGGTTATGGTCTTGTTCTCATATCTCTCCGGATGCTCGGTAACATCGATATACCACAATCCGAAATCATCATCCTCCAGATCGATCTCAGAAGCATTCAAATCATACGGCAGCTCTTCCTCAATATTGTTTTCTACGGAGCCGTCTTCATTTTCAAAAAGCACCTGTGCCATACGATTGATGCCTTTTACACTTCTGCGCATCGAAGGTTTGTTCATGTCAGAAGTACACCTGTTGAAAATAACCATATCAGCCAGTTGAAAATGCGCCATCATCATTGACTTCATATTATTCACATACATATCAAAGGTTTTGGCGTTCACTGTTGTAAAACACTGTATCACGACCCAGTTCTCAGGGAGTACCTTGTTATAGATATTATCAAGATCCCACATGCCATTGACCTCGATGGCGACCCTGTCAGCGTGGTATTTCTTCAGGTCATACACACACATATCCTCTGTGAATTCTTCTTCATTTTCGACCGTGATAACATCGATCTTGTGAGCTTTCAGAAGCATATCATCAAGCTCCTCCTCGCCCTCCTCGGTCAGGATAAGTAATGTTCTCTTTCCGTCAGAAAAATTTCCTTCCTCGATGATCTCCCGGATGCAGGTAGTCTTCCCGCTCTCCAGAAATCCGGCAAACAGATATACCGGAATATCTTTATTACCAAACACGGTTATTCCCCCTCACTTAATCAGTGTTTCCTTATGCGTTACTATTCACAGCTGTCTCTCCGCAAATAGTGACAATCATGCAAACAGAGCCCTGATCTCGTCCTCCTTTAGCTCTGCGCCTATCACACAAAGCCTTCCGGTGTAATCAGCGGGTCCTCTCCTGATCTCATATTCTCCGGGAACCAGATCAAAGTGGATCCAGTCACCTTCTTTCGCGGGAACTATCCCCTTTGCTCTTAGTATCCTGCCGAACTCACCTGATGACTGACCATCCGAATCCACGGCAGACAGCCTTTTAAGGATCTCTTCAAGCTCTGCTTCCGAATATTTCTTCGGACTCTCAACTCCAACACTTGAAAAAATCTCATCAGCATGATGGTGGTGATGGTGATGATGATGCTCATGCTCGTGGTCATGATCATGGTGATGCTCGTGCTCATGCTCATGGTCGTGCTCGTGGTGATGCTCGTGCTCATGGTCGTGCTCGTGCTCGAGGTCATGGACATCCTCCTCAGCGATAAGCTCCATACGCAACGAATCGCTGTCATCAAACGCACTCACGATCTGTCTGCCGTCAAGCTCCTCCCACGGCGTTGTGATCACGGAAGCCCTGTCATTTTTCTCACGAATGAGACTTAAACACTCATTCAGCTTCTCATCACTGATATCCCCGGTTCTTGAAAGAATTATCGTCTTGGCACTCTCTATCTGATTGTCATAGAACTCTCCGAAATTCTTCATATACATCTTTGCTTTTTTGGCATCAGCTACCGTCACTGCCGCGCCAAGCTGCACCTCTACGCCGTTTTTGTGCCCTTCAAGCACTATCTTCTCATCCTCTGTCACACCCTGATTCTCGTCAAGTATCCCTGCAACAGCCCTGATAACATCAGAGAGCTTGCCGACTCCTGACGGCTCTATTATGATCCTCTCCGGTGAATACTTCGTCAGGACCTCGCCAAGCGCCGTCCCGAAGTCTCCCACCAAAGAGCAGCAGATACATCCCTGGTTCATCTCAGTGATCTCGATCCCGGCATCCTTCATAAACCCGCCGTCTATACCGATCTCACCAAACTCGTTCTCGATCAGCACGATCTGCTCACCCTTGAACGCCTCAGCGATCAGTTTTTTGATCAATGTCGTCTTACCTGCGCCGAGAAAGCCTGACACGATGTCTATTTTCGTCATTGTTCTCTACCTCTACTTTCTTTATATTGTTATTTCCTCCGACCTTCTCTCGAGCCATTCATTGGCATCCGAGAGTCCCTCATCGGAAAAATCAAACCACTCTGTAAAAACCTCTTCATCAGTTTTCTCGAGGATATAAGGACCCTTCCATGCCTGTACTCTCAGTTTTTCGACCAGTTCCTCCGAACCGCCCGATATCCCAATCATCTCCATGTCGATATCCGGGATATCGGAAGTAACCGGAACCTCATCCCTGCCTATCCTGAAGCACAGTCCCCTGTAGCTCCCTTTGAAAACCGTTTTTTTGTAGTAACCGATCCCGTACAGATTGATCCCGTCCATCATAAGCATCACCTGCCATTTTATACATCATGACAACAACAAAACGCACTTAAACACTGTCTCTCCATGAAAAAATACTACAGCTGCGCATCCACAAAAATCTGATAGATAGCCCTGATCGCGTTTTCAAAGTCATCATTTCTGACGCCGATGATGATATTTAGCTCTGATGAACCCTGGTCGATCATCTTGACATTGATATGAGCGTGCGCGAGCGCAGAAAAAAGCCTGCCCGCAGTACCGCGTGTACTTCTCATACCACGACCAACTACTGCGATCAGCGCTATATCGGACTCTATTTCTATTTTGTCCGGCTCACACAGCTCCTCTATTCTCGATATTATCTGCTGTTCTTTTTTAGAAAAAGGATCCTGTCACACAACAACAGACATCGTATCAATACCTGACGGCATATGCTCAACAGAAATACCATACTCCTCAAACGCAGACAGAACCTTGCGGCAAAAGCCTATTGCCACATTCATCTTGTCCTTTTCAAGACTGAGCGAAACAAAGCCCTTCATTCCGGCAATACCCGTGATCGTATATTTCGGGATCATTGATGTGTGGGCAACGATCATCGTCCCCTCAGCCTCCGGTTCATTGGTA
>JAGBOK010000034.1 GCA_017633905.1 Eubacterium sp.
ACGGATATTTCTATTTTGAAGCAGACAAGGCAGAAGGACTCAAACTCGGAGACGTCGTAACATATACGGTGCAGGGCTATGATGAGGAGGAGTACAAGAAAAAATACGGTGTCAAATTCTCGCAGACCAGCAAGGAATATACAGTGGAGGGAATTGAATCATATGTCATGGAGAACACCGCGCTTGACGATGCAGCCGTAAATATCATGAAGGAAGCGACCGAACAGTACATAGATGAATACTTCGCGGATCCAAACAGAGAATCCGCACTCGGCGTGGATGATTTAAAATACGAGGGTTATTATCTGCTTACAAACAAGCAGTCAGAGGTTTGGTTCAACTACAACAAGATCTTTATGGTCTATTCTGCGACCGTTTCAAGCAAGGAAAAGCCCAAGGCATTCAAGCCTGCAAAGGTATTTTTCCCGGTCGAGTACGATGATCTGAAGCAGAACGCTGACGGGGGCTATGAGGTCGACACCTCATACAAGAGGATACTTGGAAGCAATGAGCTCACCTACAGCTCGTGGCTGTCAGTGAGTGGCTATACATCAATGGATGTTATGAGGAGCGAGTTGGTAGACGCTGAAGGATCGACCTTTGAAGCTGCGGCATATGGAGATCTGGCTTGACCATTTGTAAAAATGAATGAGATGCTGCACTAAATTCAGATTGGAGAAAAAATATGGCTTGCAATGATAAAAAAATACTGCATGAGATCAGTCTTACCATGTCCGAAAACTACAGGGAGCATGAACTGCTGCTTGGGAAGTCGGGCTACAAGCTTCCGGACAGAAGCGTTATTATTTTTGTATTAAAAGAGATCAGAAAGCTGATGTTCCCCGGACACTATTTTGATGATGAGATGGTGGGTGAGGAGCCTGAGGTCTATCTTGAATACAGACTTCACAAGATAGCATGTATGCTTTCGCGCCAGATCAGACTTGCCATGAGCTATGAAAAAGAAAAAGAATGTGATACTGACTGCGCGGAGAGGATAACGTATGAGTTTTTGGATGAACTGCCTGAGATACAGAAGCTCCTGCTCAAGGATGTCGAAGCCGGCTTTGACGGAGATCCTGCGGCAAAGTCCAAAGAGAGCGTGATCATATCGTATCCGGGACTGTTTGCAATATTTGTATACAGAGTCGCTCATGAGCTCTATGTCAGAAATGTTCCCTATATACCGAGAATAATGACTGAGTATGCGCACAGCCGGACGGGGATAGATATCAATGCCGGCGCGACCATCGGCGAGTATTTTTTCATAGATCACGGCACGGGCGTTGTCATCGGTGAGACCACCGAGATAGGTGATCATGTCAAGCTGTATCAGGGCGTGACGCTCGGAGCTCTCTCTACGAGAAAAGGTCAGGGACTCTCCGGAGTCAAGCGGCATCCGATCATAGAGGACAATGTCACGATATATGCCAACTCGACGATCCTCGGCGGACAGACAAGGATCGGGCATGATTCGGTCATAAGCGGAAATACCTTTATCATCGAGTCTATACCTGCGGGAACCAAGGCAAGCAATGAGCTTCCGGCAGTCAGGTTTGCTCCGCAGTACGAGGTACCTTATTACGGAGACAATATCTGAGGGCGCGAAGAGGATAATTATAAAAAATAACGGAGGACTTTGCGATGGAGTCAATGGCGGATTTTGAGGATGAGATCAACGCTTCACTGAAGAGCTTTAAAAGTGGTGATATAGTGAGGGGAACCATTATAAGTGTTGAGGAAGAGGAGGTTTTGGTAGACCTCAACTCGTTCAATCAGGGAGTGATCATGCCCGATGAATACAGTGATGATCCTGATTTTCACGCAATGGATGGGCTGAGGACAGGCGATCCCGTCAAGGCTGTAGTCATAGATGAGGACGATGGGAACGGAAGGGTTTTGCTGTCAAGACGCGAGGCGGTGAGAGAGGATGCTTGGGATGAGCTTCACGAAGCATTTCTAAATCACGAGATGTTTGCTATCAAGGTGAGAGCGGCTGTAAACGGCGGCGCCATCACATATCTGAAGGGCATCAGGGCATTTATCCCTGCATCCCAGCTTGCCCTCGAATATGTCGAGGACACGGAGGAATATGTTGGAAAGACACTTCACGTTGTCGTTACGGAGTGCGATAAAAACAGGGACAAGCTGATAATTTCAGCCAAAGAGGTAGAAAAAGAAATAGCCCTGAGAGAGCATGAGAACAGGGTAAATGCCCTGCAAAAGGGATATGTGACTGAGGGAGAGGTCGTAAGGATAGAGCCGTATGGCTGCTTCGTTGAGTTCGGTGACGGGCTGACCGGTCTTGTCCATATCTCGGAAATATCAAATAAGTTTTTAAAATCTCCCAAGGAGGTCGTAAAATACGGCGACAAGGTAACGGTCAAGATCCTTTCCATAGAGGATGGCAAGATCAGACTCAGCATGAAGCAGGCGCTCGATGAGCCCTCACCGGAGCTTGATGATGCTGCGGAGTCCGATCCGCTTGAATACCATGACGAGGATGACAACGACTCCCCGCTTGCAGGACTTTTTGCGGGTATCAGTCTGGAGTAGCACTAGACCGGAGTGATAACTTTTACCTTTCACAAACAATAAATCTTCGGTATCACTGATTCTATTGACTTTGAGTAGGATTAGTGGTATCTTTTCTTCGTAATGATGAACAAAAAATCAGCTGATCGGAACGAAAGAAAACAGAAAGGAGAATATACAATGAGCGATTATAAATTTGAAACACTTCAGATCCATGTGGGACAGGAGGAGCCGGATCCGGCATCTGATGCAAGAGCGGTCCCGATATATCAGACCACATCGTATGTATTCCGCAATTCACAACACGCTGCTGATCGTTTCGGTCTTGCAGATCCGGGAAATATCTACGGAAGACTGACCAACTCAACACAGGGAGTGTTTGAGGACAGGATAGCCGCATTGGAGGGCGGAAGCGCAGGACTTGCCGTAGCGTCGGGAGCTGCAGCCATCTCATACGCAATACAGGCTCTTGCGGCAAACGGAGGTCATGTAGTAGCACAAAAAACGATCTATGGCGGCACATACAATCTTCTTGCGCATACACTGCCGCAGTACGGGATCGAAACTACCTTTGTCAATGCTCACGATCTAAATGAGGTCGAGGGAGCTATCAAAGACAATACAAAGGTAATATTTTTAGAGACGCTTGGCAATCCCAATTCTGATATCCCGGATGTGGATGCCATCTCGGAGATTGCTCACAGGCACGGTCTTCCTCTGGCGATAGACAATACGTTTGGAACGCCGTATCTGTTCAGGGCAATAGAGCACGGAGCTGATATCGTACTTCATTCCGCGACCAAGTTTATCGGAGGTCACGGAACTACTCTCGGCGGAGTTATCGTAGAGGCAGGAAAGTTTGACTGGAAGGCAAGCGGCAAGTATCCGCAGATCGCGGCTCCCAATCCCAGCTATCACGGAGTTTCCTTCTATGACGCAGTAGGACCTGCTGCGTTTGTTACATATATCAGGGCTATCCTTCTCCGTGACACAGGAGCTTCGATCGCGCCGCTGTCCGCGTTTTTACTGCTGCAGGGAACAGAGACTCTGTCTCTTCGTCTCGAAAGACACGCGGAGAACACGGCAAAGGTCGTTGAGTTTCTCAACAACCATCCGAAAGATGAGAAGGTCAATCATCCCTCGCTCCCTGATCATCCTGATCATGAGCTGTATAAAAAGTATTTCCCGAACGGGGGAGGTTCTATTTTTACCTTTGATATCAAAGGAGGCAAGGACGAGGCGTGGAGATTTATTGACAATCTTAAGATCTTCTCGCTGCTTGCAAACGTGGCAGATGTCAAGAGCCTTGTTATCCATCCGGCTTCTACTACGCACTCGCAGCTGACGGAAGAAGAGCTGAGGGATCAGGGTATCAATCCGAATACGATCCGTCTTTCTATCGGAACAGAGCATATCGATGATATTATTGCAGACCTTGAAAAAGGCTTTGCAGCTATCTGAAAACCACAAAAGGGAGGGAATCAAAATGGGAAAGATCTACAACGGAACACTTGAACTGATCGGAAACACACCGCTTGTAAGAGTGTCAAATATCGAAAAGGAGCTGGGGCTAAATGCAAGACTGCTGGTAAAGCTCGAATATTTTAATCCTGCGGGCAGCGTCAAGGACCGTATTGCAAAGTCCATGATAGAGGATGCTGAAGCCTCCGGAAAGCTAAAGGAAGGCTCGGTCATTATCGAACCCACCAGCGGAAATACAGGTATAGGATTGGCAGCAATAGCTGCCGCCAAGGGCTACCGCATCATCCTTACCATGCCTGAGACGATGAGCGTTGAGAGGAGAAATATCCTAAAGTCCTACGGCGCGGAGCTGGTTCTGACTGAGGGTACCAAGGGAATGAAGGGCGCGATCGCAAAGGCTGAGGAGCTGGCAAATGAGATAGAGAACAGCTTTATTCCGGGGCAGTTCGTAAATCCTGCAAATCCCAAGGCGCACTTGGAGACGACCGGTCCTGAGATTTGGAACGATACTGACGGAGAGGTCGATATCTTTGTTGCGGGAGTCGGTACCGGCGGTACTATCACGGGAGTCGGAGAATTTTTGAAGGAGAAAAAGCCCGGTGTCAGGGTGGTGGCAGTTGAGCCCACTGATTCACCGGTTCTCTCAGGCGGTGATCCGGGTCCTCACAAGATCCAGGGAATAGGTGCAGGCTTTGTACCCGATGTGCTGAATACTGATGTTTACGATGAGATATTCCCTGTTGCCGGTGATGACTCATTTGCCGCAGCAAAGCTTTTGTCCAAAAAAGAAGGGATCCAGGTAGGGATATCATCCGGCGCATCTCTTTTTGCCGCGATCGAACAGGCAAAAAAGCCCGAGAATAAAGGCAAAACCATCGTAGCGCTGTTACCTGACAGCGGAGACAGATATTATTCGACTGATCTCTTTACGGAGTAACTAAACACCAATCACATATTTTTTACTATTCCTGCCGTACATCTGCGGCAGGTTTTTTTTAAGGATACACTGATTGCTCCGGTATTTCCTTTAAATTTGATTGACGCGCCATGCTTAATGTTGTATCATGGTTGTTGAAACAATATAGGGTATACTCTGGCAACTACGAACAGGAGGTAGAGAAGATGAAGAAATATAAAATAATAACAGCCGTCATGGCACTTTCGCTTGTGGCAGGATGTGTGGGTGTTTCTCCAAATGGAGCCGATGCTGCATCAGGGCCCAAGTTCCCTGTCAAAACTCTCGAGATGGATACCAATGATTCTCTTGTAGTCACCATCAAGGGTGTCAAGCCGAAGCAGATAAAGAAGCTTTCGGTATCATCCTCCAATAAAAAAATAGTAAAGATCAAGGGCTACAAAAAGAAGGGCGTTGTAGGTCTGACCTCGGGGAAAAATACAGGTAAAGCAACGGTAAAAGCGAGTGTCAGGGTAAATAAAAAGAATTACAAGCTAAAGATAAAGGTATCTGTTACCACAGACAGAGCTGATCTTAAAAATGTTCTCAGCTCAAACAGCTTTAATAAATGGAATATGTCGGAGGAGGATGGTACACTTAAGGTCCTAAAACGCTCGATAATCGATTCTAGGACAACAGGGAACAAGACGGTGAAAATGCAGCAGGCTTACATAAATGTTGAATCAGGTCTTGCGATCTTTAGGGTTTTTAAGGATGCCGTCATGATGATGCCCGAGGGCTTTTCCTATCAGGACTGTGTTGTCAATGCCGGGTCTTATGAGAAAAAAGAAGACGGGACTTATGATCCCATCTATGCTTATTATTACTTTGCAATGGAGAATGGTTCATTTACCAATTTCAAAAAATATCTGCTCGGACCGAATGATGAGGGAGAAGCAGGCAATGCGGCATATCTGATGGCAAACGATATCAAAGCGATATACATATCAGGTGATGGTGAAGGCGTGTGTCCTTATCTTGATGAAAGCTTTATTCCTGAGGATCCGGGTCTTATTACGGTCACGGATGGCGATGACGGGTGCAGGATATTCAAGTATTCCATGGCTGACTTTGAGACGATCACTCTGCATGTATTTGGAGAGGGAGACATACTTGACGGATATATCCACAAGATCGAGGTCGCGATGACCGACGGTTCATACACTGAAAGCTACGATTTTGATTATGAGATCAATCCCAAATATTCTCCATCCGATGCTGCGGCGATGGCGCTTTCTGCTGACAAGCTCCTGAGTGAAGAAAAAACCGTAAGAGATCAGATATTCGGGAATGATAAAAAGCTTTCCATAGACTATGAGTTGAATGCGGAGGGCGGCACCAAAAGAACAGGAAGCTATACCGAGTCCGCGGGAGGGGATGTTACATTTAGGGGATGGTTCCCGAACTATCCGACAGGCGAATTCTATACCGTGAACAAGGATGGTTCGCTGACTCCGTTGGTCTCTCTTGAGGCTGAAGCGGTTATGGGATATCTGAATCCCGAATCTGCGTCAGAACCGGTGAAGCTCGTATGGAAGGATACAAGCGTGGGCTGACAGACAATAAAAAAGCAAAACAAAAACCCCGGAAAAGCTCTGGAAACAGAGGATATTCCGGGGTTTTACAATTATGAGGCATCGGGGACTCGAACCCCGGACAACTTGATTAAAAGTCAAGTGCTCTACCACCTGAGCTAATGCCCCATATATGACGTCGAGGGTCAGACATACCCTAACAACAAACGTGATTATAACATTGAAGAGTGTTATTGTCAAGAAATATTTATTGCCTGTGCTTGATTTTGTATGCGGTTTATGTTAGAATGTCACAGTGATTTTGGAGCTTATAAAGCTGATGAAGCACTGATCATATCAGTGTTTATTATAGGGCGGAGATATATTTAAGCATGAAAGCAGTAGTATTTGATCTGGACGGTACACTTCTTGATACCCTTGATGATTTGACGGATGCGGTAAATGCTGCGCTTTACTCACAGGCTATGCCGTCAAGAACCAAAGATGAGGTGAGACGCATGGTCGGAAACGGCATAGCAAACCTCATGCTGCGCGCCATGCCCGATGAGCGGACAGACGCGGTACTTTCGGATATCCCGCCGGAGGATGAGAAGCGAAATGTCCATAAAAGACTCCTTGACAGCTTCAAAAAGTACTACGATCTTCACTGCGAGGACAATACCACGGTATATGACGGGGTCACCGGTCTTCTAAAGGAATTAAAAAAAAGAAAAATAAAAACAGCCATAGTTTCAAATAAAGCAGATTTTGCGGTCACAAAGCTGAAAGAACACTATTTCGGAGATCTGATAGATGCGGCTGTCGGCGAGGATGAAGCCTCCGGCATCAGAAAAAAGCCGGCTCCCGATATGGTCATGAAAGCGTTGGACAAGATCAAGGTATCACCTGATGAGGCGCTGTATGTAGGAGATTCAGAGGTTGATATCGAGACGGCGGCGAACTCTCATATGAAGTGTATCAGCGTATCATGGGGGTTTAAATCAAGAGAATTTCTCCTTTCCCATGGGGCACAGACCATTATTGATGCCCCCGGAGAATTGGCAGATGTTTTTTTGACGGAGGGATGATATGGGTGACATAGAGGGTATAGAAGAATTAGAGTGCAGGATGAGATACAGGCTCATCTTTGTCATGGGGATCCTTGTGATCACATGTACCGTAGTTGATGCCGGTTTTTTTATATATTATCTCGCAGGGGACATGATTGATACGCCTGTTCCGGTATATATTATCAAGAGACTTCTGATACCGTTTGTTGTTTCGGTCGCATCATATATAGCTGCAAGGATATACAATCGCAGCGATAATTCCGTAGAGCGCAAAAACAGGATCTGCGCCATAGCCCTTGCTACTATCGCGGGTATTATGGCAATGTGCCATTCCTATTTTACTCCCATCTGGTGCGCTCCTGCAGCGGCAATGATCGTCGGGATGACCTTTCACAACAAAAGGCTTGGGAGAGGATTGTTATATTACGGGATCGTTTTTATTGTTGCAGCTGCGTGCTGGGTCATGACAGAGCACCCTGAGGAGCTGCATTATTATATGCAGACGCTGTTTGTAGTATTGGTAATGCACGGACTTTTCTATTGCGTCGGAGTTGTTGTGCAGGGACACAATCTGCGTGTCGTTGAGTGTACCAGACAGATGGCGCTCACGGGACAGCAGTACCGTGAACAACTCCAGTATGACGCGCTGACGGGTGTTTTTTCAAGGCGTCATCTGATGGAGAGGGCATTAGAACATATGAGCAGATGCGGCGCTGATGACCCGGTCAGTGTAGCGATCATAGATATAGATAATTTCAAAAGTGTCAATGACACATACGGTCATGAGAACTGAGATGTGGTTCTTAGAAGACTCGGGATGCTTTTACAGCGTTATATCAGCGAGAATCTTACTATCGGACGTTTTGGCGGCGAGGAGTTTGTGTTGATATTCGAGGGGACAGACCCTGCAAAAAATGAAGAAACACTGGAGGGGATCAGAGTTGCTTTTTCGGAAGAAAAATATGACTTTATGGACAGGATGACCACCTTTAGCGCAGGACTTATCACCTGCACGGATAAAGGAGATTTTGATGCCGTGTTGGAGCTTGCCGACAGGGGGTTATACGAGTCCAAGAAAACAGGCAAGAACAGGATCACAATAATTAATGATACGCTGAATTGATTCAGTGTTTCCTTAAAAATTAATAACTAAACAGGAGGAACAAAATGGAACCAATCAACAGTATCGATCCCGAGGAGGATCAGTTCGCTTATCGTTACGACACACAGCTTCTCATCGACAGAAGGGATGAGGATCTTGATGAGGATGATATCTCGGATTACATCCTATCCCACTTCGAGGGGAATTCGCTCATCGCCGCCGGTGATGAGGATCTTGTCAAGATACACTATCATACCAATGAACCATGGAAAATACTTGAATACTGCAACACCGTCGGAGAGATATACGATATCGTTGTAGAGGATATGATCAGGCAGTCAGAAGGTCTGCAGGGATGACCGCCTTAAACAGCAGCGAAAAATCCCGAAAATTTAGCTGTTTTTATTGACATATATTGACAAAAGGGTTATAATACAAATAGCTATAAGTAGGTGTTGCCATACCCATAAACATGGCGACATGAGGGCGGTACAGGGACGACCGCCTTATGAGAAAGCGGGGTGATTATTATGATCACAATGGATACCAATACCGCAGGACGTACTGCCATACAGCCGGTCAGGACGCAGGATGACAGCGTGAACAAAGCTTCGATAGAGAACAAAGTAGAAGCACGCGAGGAGGCAGGCGCAAGATCCGAGGTCAGACGGGAGCTTTCGGGCAAGTCTGCTGCCGAGGAGATGAGGAAGGACAATGCGATCAATTCGTCTCCCGAAGACGGCATTAGACTCGAGATCAGCAGGCAGGGACTTGAAAGCCAGCGCGCCGGAGCAGACCGCAGAGCCGAAGAGGATGAGCAGGCTGACGAGGCACGGAATGAAGCTGACCGGACACAGGCTGCCGCAAGAGAAGATGAGGACAGGGATGCAGTCAGGACGGCTTCTCAGGATGAAGCTTCTGCGACTGAACAGCGCATAGAGGAACAGCAGAAGGTTCGCGAGAAGATCAGAGAGCAGGTTGAGAAGGAGCTCGATGACGAGGAGAACGAGATCCGTCAGGCTGACCGCAGGGCAGAGGATGAGCAGAACAGGGTTCGCGAGGATTCCGAGGAAGAGGAAGAGCGTGAACAAAACACTGCGAACTTTGCCGGATATACCAATGCCCAGCTGCAGCAGATGTATCAGCAGGGTGAGATCTCACAGAACGATTATCGTACAGAGATCAAGAACCGTGAAGAAAAGATCGCTGAAAAGCAGCAGTCGATGCAGGATACGGATGAAGAGCTTGCAAGAGGGATAGGCAGGGCTGACCGTATGGAGCGCAGGATGAATGCGATCGATACTGCATTTGATGAGGATTCCAATACGAACATCAATGCCCGGACGAGAAATGAAGCCATTGAGAGTCTTGAAAATCCTCAGAATACCCGGAGGGCAGAGCAGGATGCACAGCGCGATCAACAGGCAAGGGCATTTGCCAGATGGCAGAATGATTTTGGATTCTTGATCCGCTGACGGAAGATCATTACGACTCCGCAGATATTTCTGCGGAGTTTTTTTCATAGCAGGGCTGCGACAGGTATTCATTTGCTTCGCGGCACGCGGACAGGGGGATCAGATCTCCCTGCCTGATTTTTAGGAGGCTCCCACATGAACAGAGACAGGGTCATAGTCAGGACCAGCATAATAGGCATAATAGCCAATTTGTTTTTGGTAGCGTTCAAGGCTGCTATCGGTCTTTTGTCCAATTCCATAGCTATCGTGCTTGATGCTGTCAACAACTTAAGCGATGCGCTGTCATCTCTTATCACCATAGTCGGGACCAAGCTTGCCTCCAGAAAAGCCGACAAGAAGCATCCCCTCGGTTACGGAAGAATAGAATATCTGACTGCCCTGATAGTATCGGGGATCGTTCTCTACGCAGGTATCACATCAGCGTATGAGTCCATTCATGCGATATTTGATCCGCAGACACCGAATTACAAACCGGTTTCGCTGATCATCATAGGAGCGGCTGTCATAGTAAAGCTGATCCTTGGATTGTATGTCAGGAAAAAAGGAAAAGAGGTCAACTCGGGAGCTCTTGCCGCATCGGGCTCGGATGCGCTTTTTGATGCCGTTCTCTCCGTATCGGTGCTTGGATCTGCCCTTATATATGTTGTCTTTAACGTAAACCTTGAGGCTTATGTCGGAGTGATCATTTCCGTTGTCATCATCAAGGCAGGACTTGATATGATGATAGAGACTTTGGATGATATCCTCGGCAAGAGAGTAGACAGAGAGGTGATAAAGGACATAAAAAATACCATCAGTCAGGAAGAAAATGTCATGGGCGTATACGACCTGATCATGCACAGCTACGGTCCCGACAAATACGTCGCCTCAGCCCATGTTGAGATACCTGATACCATGACCTGCGAGGAGATAGATATACTCGAGCGAAGGATAGCCGACAGGGTATATGCGGCTCATGGTGTGATCATGACGGGAGTAGGGATATATGCCGTCAACACAACAGACGAGAAAATAGTAGCGTTGAGAAGAGAGGTCACACATCTTGTCATGGAGCATGACGGAGTTATACAGATGCATGGCTTCCACGTTGACAATGAGAAAAAGAACGCGATGTTTGATCTTATCATAGACTACGAATACGAGGGAAGAAAAGAAATGTTTGAGCATATATTAAACGATCTTTATACCCTTCATCCGGAGTACACATGGACAGTGGTCCCGGATATAGATTTTTGATCTATATATAAAACAAAACGATCTGAAAGGAGAATACAGGTGAGAGAGAGCGGTATACTTTTTCCGATTTTTTCAATAGCGTCCAAGTATGGTATAGGGAGCTTTTCAAAAGAAGCATATGAATTTGTTGACTTTTTGGAAAAAAGCGGTCAGGGCTTCTGGCAGATATTGCCGGTGGGACCTACGGGCTTCGGTGACTCGCCGTATCAGAGTGTTTCGGCATTTGCGGGCAATCCCTACTTCATTTGCCTTGATACGCTGATCGAGGAGGGACTTCTCAGTGAGAGCGATCTGAATGGCATCGACTTTGGAAAAGATGAGACGAAGGTCGATTACGGTGCCGTCTACAACAGCAGGAGAGAGATATTAAAGCTTGCATATGAGAATTTCTCTGAAAATTAAAAAGCTCCAGAGCCGGTGAGGATGTAGTCTACGGGAGCGGGGCGCCGGCATGCATCAGCCTCAGACAAAAACAGGCAGATAAAGCAGCCGGTGAGGATGAAGCAACTGACAAAGAGCAGTCCCTAGCAGATGAGTATGATGCCTTTGCAGAGCGGGAAAAATATTGGCTGAAGGACTATGCCCTGTTTATGGCTGTCAAGGAGAAAAACGGCGGCAGCTCATGGCTTGAATGGGAAGATGATCTCGGGAAAAGAGATCAGAAAGCGATAGAAAAGGCTGAGGCTGAGCTCTCTGATGAAATGGGGCTTTATTATTTTGAACAGTTTGAGTTTGACAGACAGTTCAGACAATTAAAGGCATATGCCAACGAAAAAAACATCAAGATCATAGGAGACATCCCGTTCTACTGCGCGATGGACTCCTCTGACACATGGTCACATCCCGAGACATTTTTGATGGATGAGGAAGGTAATCCGACTGCCCTTGCAGGATGTCCGCCGGATGCTTTTTCTCCGACAGGCCAGCTCTGGGGCAATCCCATCTATGATTGGGAAGCAGAGAAAAAGAAGGATTATGACTGGTGGGTTCACAGGATGTACAGAACCTATGCGTTCTATGATGTAATAAGGATAGACCATTTTCACGGATTCTGTGAATACTATGCCATCCCCTACGGTGAAGAGACGGCAGAGAAGGGCGAACTGAAAAAAGGTCCCGGCATAGATTTTTTCAACGTATTGAAAAAAAGAGTCGATAAACTGAGGATCATAGCAGAGGATCTTGGAAACAATACTCCCGAGAATGAGAAGCTTCTGAAGGATACGGGTTTTCCGGGGATGAAGGTGCTGCAGTACGGCTTTACAAGCTGGGACAGCTATTATGTCAATCATCGTCATATCAACAACTGCGTTGTATATACCGGAACCCATGACAACACTCCGACAAGAGCCTGGGCAGAGGATATCAACGAAGGGCAGATGAGCTTCACGAGACGCTATATCAATTCCCGGAATACTGATCTGAACGGACTTACATGGGATCTGATCAGGGAGGCATACAGATCCGTGGCGGATCTTTGCATCATTCCTTTACAGGATTATCTGTGCTTTGGCAGGGAGGCAAGGATCAATACACCGGGAGCGCCTGATGGCAACTGGCAGTGGAGACTTCGCCCCAATTTTCTCTCGGATGACCTTGCGGGAAGTATCAGAGAGCTTGCTGAGATCTACAGCAGGATTCCAAAGAGCAATAGCTTTATACAATAGAGGGGGAGAAGCCTGAATGTTTACATGGAATTTTCAATATGTATCTAAATCAAGGCTCGCCGAGACGCTTGGTCAACTGATGTTGGATTCAGCGCCCGGAGATATTTTGGTGCGCATTCATACGGCGATACACAACCCCGAGGATGCCGTGGAGCTTGCACGCTTCATCAAGGGAATGGTGCCGGATGCCCACATATTCGGAACCTCCACCTCGGCAGTCATCAACTGGGGACGAATAGTCGAGAATCAGTGCGTCATATCGGTAACACAGATGAATGAGGGGCGTATCAGATCCCTTCTCATACCATCATCCGGAAGATCAGGTTTTTCTTCTCCCGACAAGCTGGTCAGGGCAGTGAACAAGGATCTGATCAGGAAAGATACCAGACTTTTGTTCACGTTTTTTACCGGGAGCTATCCTGACATCGACGAGTTTATAGAATCGTGCAACCATACCTTTCCGGGGATCCAGATGATAGGCGGTATCGCCAACTCGCCCGAGCCTGACTATGATAAGTCTGTTGCTGCAGGCTTCGTATTCAATGAGACGATGGCTACACATGACGGTATACTGCTTGCATCACTGTCGGGACTTATACTGGAGAGCTATACCTCATACGCGACCGGAGCCCAGGCGATTGGTGAGGAGTTTGAGCCGGGAGACGCAGTCAAGCTGTCTGACAAGCCCCAGATCGAGGATCTGTTTCCCTATGTTTATTCTGATATTGATGATGTCCCTGTCACGCTTTCTCACGTTGAGACATCGGGCAGGATGCTCAGACGTTCCTTTATTCATGACCGCAAGATAGTTGAAGACAACAGGGCACTGTTTCGCAAGATAGAAAATTTCGAGAAGGCAGAGGCTATATTCGGGTATTCCTGTGTTGCCAGATCAAAGATATATTCAAACTGCGCGAAGTGGGAGCTGTCCGTATATGAGAACTCCAATCTCTGCGGCTGTATAACAGGCGGAGAGATCGCTCACGCCGACGGGCAAAACACCTTTGCCAATTATACATTTGTCATATCTGTTGCGGGCGAGTCAGCAGAGAAACAGGAATTCAACCCATATGCATTTTCATATACAAATTCCCTCTCACAGGACAACAAAGAGCTCCTTGAATACCTGGTAGATGTAGAGAAAAGGTTAGACAAGGATGAAATAAGCGCATCCGGACCGCTCAAAAGCTTTGTGACCGAGTGTGAACAGAAGATCCTCTATACCGATGATGAGGATATACCGAATGCAGCCGCGATGAGTATGGATATCAAGGTCAAGGGTTATGACCGTATAGCGATGATACAGGTGCCCGATACATCGAGCATGAGCTGTGCCTTCACCGATCACATCATACAGCTCACATATCGCAATTTTCTCTCCAAGTGTACATCCTATGCCATGGAAAAAGGCTATCATATTTACCTGATAGAGAAATGGAGAGTTGCCATCGGGGCGCCCTCGTATATGGTCTCGCTGTCGGGCTTTGCGTGGGATATGGAGAATCTGCAAAGAGAGCTTTTTGAGTCCACTGAGGAGCTCATCGCCATAGTGCCGACAATATGCGTGATAGACGGATGCACGGCGGGAGATGTTGAGAGCGTATACAACTCGGCGAAGCTTGAAATGATGAATGACAATATTCAGTTTTATGTTGCCGAGGCAGGAGACGACAGACTTGATGAGGAGAGCATCAGAGAACGCTACCGCATGGTAAACGTCATCAATTACGCAATAGGTCACGACAAGATAATACCTTATTTTCAGGGGATATATGACAACAAAAACAATACCATCCACCACTATGAATCACTGATGAGACTGGAGGATGAAAACGGAAGGATATATTATCCCTCTGAATTTCTCGACGTCGCAAGGTCATACGGGCTTTTGTATGATTCGATGTCAAGGATCATGATAGAAAAAGTATTTAACAGATTTAGAAATCATGAGAATATATCTGTCAGCATGAACCTGGGACTCAGGGATATCAAGAATAAAAACATAGTTGATTTTATATATGAATCACTGTCGTTATGCGAGCATCCGGAGAACTTTGTGTTTGAGATACTGGAGAATGAGGATCTTGACGACTATGAGCTTTTGGTCGCTTTTGTGGACAGGGTGCATGAGCTTGGCGGGCGCATATCCATAGATGATTTCGGCAGCGGCTATTCAAACCTCGAACACATATTGAATATCAATATGGATTATATAAAAATAGACGGCTCTATCGTAAAGAAATGCTGCGAGGACAGAGCGGCGATCAACCTGATAGCTCTTATCATGTCGCTTCGGGAGATGAGCTTTGCGAATGTAAGCATCATCGCCGAATTTGTCGAGAACGAGCAGATACAGGACAAGCTTCTTGAATACGGAGTTGACTATTCGCAGGGATATCTTTTTTCAAAGCCTGCGCCTGATATATTAAGGAGTAATGCTTAGTGCAGATCAAGGACAAGACAGTCATAGGACTGGTTATCGAGGACATGAACATCGATTTTGCCGGGGAGATAATCCGCGGTGCTTTGATGGGTATGCCCAAAAATAAAGATGTGCATCTGGTTGTGATAAGCGGTAAGCACGATGAGACCACAGACGTTTCGGATCCCGAATACAGATACAAGAAGGTCTATAACATGGTTTACCATCTCGAAAACAGATGTCGTTTTGACGGACTGATAGTGACCATAGCAGGTATAGCGGGATCCGACGGGGTCCTGCCTTTTATAGAGGGGACGGATAATTTTAAAAAGCTCCCGAAGGTCTATATCGCAACTTCTCCGGACAGAACCCCTTATGTCAACTATGATAATGAAAAAGGCATCAGAGAGGCGATCGATTATCTGGTAAATGTCAACGGATATTCGAGGATATGTATGCTCGGAGGAAGAAGAGACAACCCTGATGCCGTGGTACGCAGGGAAATTTTTATCAAGAGTCTGAAGGAAAACCATGTCAGGTTTGATGAGAGTATGTATGAGCCGTCCGATATGTCGTTCAGATCAGAGAAGGCGGCGACAAATCTGCTCAGGCGAAACCCTGATATGCAGGCGGTGTTCTGTGTCAACGATGCGGCTGCGGTAGGGCTTTACAATGTGTTCAAAAACCGCGGCATAGTTCCGGGCAAGGACGTTTTGGTGTTCGGCTTTGACAACACAAACATGACGGGAGACATGAATCCCACGCTTGCATCCGTTGGGACATATGGCGGCAATATGGGACAGATCGCGATGACCAAGGTGCTTGATCTCATAGACGGCAAGGAGGTCACGTCAGTGACCATACCCACGAGACTTTACGGCAAGGAATCGCTGGATTATGAGAGCCTTGATTTCGTTGCGACGGAGATGGCGAGAGGAAATAAAGAGCTCATAGGCAGGATGTTTGATGAATGCTATTACAGATACTCATCAAGCGAGAGAAGCAGAGAGGCAGTGGATCTGAAGCGCCTGAACTATGAGATCATATCAAGAATGCTTACCGCCGCCAGGCAGAGATATATCTCCAAGGACGAATTCGGTGAGATAAGCAGGATGATCGATGTTTTTTTTGCAAACGGAGCGATAGAGTATACTGATTCACAGAAATTCATATACAGCATCGGCAAGCTCCAGAGCAGCATGTTTATCGCGCAGAAGTCAGTGGCTGCATCCGTAATGATCAACCGCCTGTTTCTGAGAATGAAGGATATGGCGATCAGATCAATATCAGAACGCAGAAACTTTGATAACCAGATGAACTTTAGGGGCAGAAGCGGAGTGCAGGAGTTTCTGATAGAGGTCGGCGACGACAGACTGGATAAAAATGAGGTCAGGGAGAAGCTCATACATTCCTTTGACAAGCTCGGATTTACGGAAGCGTCACTTCTTCTGTTTGATCAGCCGGTGATAACAGAGAGATGGCAGGATTCAGATATTCCCGATATCATCAGACTAAGATGCGTGATCAGGCACGGCGAGCTCTACGTCATTCCCGAAGGGCGGCAGGAATGTCTGGTAAGCAATATTTTTATGAGAGATGAGGTCATGTCATCAGTCAGGGGACATATCGCGCTTCCCGTCACATTTGGTCATGCGCTGTACGGCTATCTGGTATGCGGTACGGATTACGGTGATCTGCAAAGGGCGGAATACATAGTGATCCAGATAGGCAGGGTCTTGCACGGCTGATACAGGATACAGGTCTGACAGCCGGAAAGATCCGACAGACCGTCCGAAGATTTTATGCTTGTATTTCTTTATAATATATGATATCATATATCGGTTAAAGAAACACTGATCATATCAGACAGACACATCGTGCTGCGATTTTCGCACGAGGATACGTTTGAGTATTTCCTTAAACTAAAAACCGAGGAGGCACTGGTACAAGATGAACAGAATAGTAAAAAAAGAGCCATTGAATGAGACTGTAGTAAGAATGGTGGTGGATGCCCCGCTGATCGCAAAGAAAGCAGAGCCGGGGCAGTTTATTATTTTCAGGGCAAAAGAGGATTCAGAGAGAATACCTCTTACCATTGCGGCATCCGACCCGGACGAGGGGACTGTCACTATTATTTATCAGATAGTGGGAGCCGGAGTTATGGAGCTTGACAGCCTGTCCGAGGGAGAATATATACATGATTTTGTCGGTCCCCTTGGCAAGCCGACCGAGACTGAAGGCTTAAAAAAGGTTGCCGTGGTTGGCGGAGGCGTTGGCTGTGCTATCGCGTACCCTGTCACCAAAAAGCTTCACGATCTCGGCTGTGAGGTGCATGCGATCGTTGGTTTCAGAAATAAGGATCTTGTGATACTCGAGGATGAGTTCAAGACTGCCAGTGACCGCTATGTTATGATGACTGATGACGGGAGCTACGGTGAAAAGGGACTTGTCACAGATGCTCTTAAAAAACTCATAGAGGAGGGCAATGACTACGATGAGGTCATAGCTATTGGACCGCTCATCATGATGAAGTTTGTCTGCCTCACGACCAGGGAATACGGCATCAAGACGATCGTCAGCATGAATCCGATCATGGTTGACGGGACGGGAATGTGCGGCTGCTGCAGGCTCACCGTGGACGGCAAGACCAAATTCGCATGTGTGGATGGTCCTGATTTTGACGGTCATCTTGTGGATTTTGATGAAGCAATGAAGCGCGGCGGTATCTACAGGGAGTTCGAGACGAGAGCCAGAGAAGAGTCCTGCAACCTGCTGAAACAGACAGTCAGATAATACATGGATCATCAGTAATCAGGAGGATGTATGCTTGCATATATGAGCCTTGGATGGCAGTTGCGATCAATAACTCCCGATACAGCTGAAATGTCATTAAAATTATTATAATAAATAACGGAGGAAACAACAATGCCTAATATGGATCCGAAAAAACATGAGATGCCGGTGCAAGACCCGAATGTCAGAAATAAAAACTTTGATGAGGTCGCGCTCGGATACACATATGAGATAGCGGTAGAGGAGGCAAAGAGGTGCCTGAACTGCAAGAATAAACCATGCGTCACCGGCTGCCCCGTATCAATAAACATCCCTGAGTTTATCGCATGCGTTGCAAATGAGGATATAGATGGAGCCTTTGGTGTTTTGGACAGATCAACATCACTTCCTGCTGTATGCGGCCGTGTGTGTCCGCAGGAGACGCAGTGTGAGAGCAAATGCGTGCGCGGTATCAAGGGAGAGCCCGTGGGTATCGGAAGACTGGAGAGATTTGTCGCCGACTATCACAGGGAGCACTCAGATACAAAGCCAGCCATGCCTGAGAGCAACGGTCACAAGGTTGCCATCATAGGGGCAGGGCCTTCGGGACTTACCGCAGCGGGAGATCTTGCGAAGCTTGGCTACAAGGTGACGGTATATGAGGCACTGCATGTAGCCGGAGGAGTGCTGAGCTATGGTATTCCGGAGTTTCGTCTCCCGAAGTCGATAGTAAATAAAGAGGTACAGAATCTTATCGACATCGGTGTTGACATAGAGACCAATATGGTCATGGGCAAGGTTCTGACCATCGATGAGCTTTTTGAAATGGGAAATGAAGCAGTGTTCATCGGATCGGGCGCAGGACTCCCGAGATTTATGAATATACCCGGAGAGAGTCTTAACGGTGTATATTCAGCGAATGAGTTTTTGACAAGGATCAATCTGATGAAGGCGTACAAGCCGGATTCAAAAACACCGATACAGCATGCAAAGAAAACAGTTGTTGTCGGCGGAGGAAACGTTGCCATGGATGCGGCGCGCTCAGCCATGCGTCTTGGCTCTGATGAGGTATATATCGTATACAGGCGCGGCATGGAGGAGCTTCCTGCAAGAAAAGAAGAGGTAGAGCATGCCGAGGAGGAGGGTATCGTTTTCAAGACCCTTCACAACCCCGTAGAGATACTCGGAGATGAGAATGGCAATGTATGCGGTATACGCTGCATCAAGATGGAGCTTGGAGAGCCTGATGAGAGCGGCAGAAGAGCACCTGTCGAGATACCGGGAAGTGAATTTGAGATCGAGTGTGACTCAGTTATCATGGCTATAGGAACTTCTCCGAATCCTCTTATCTCGTCGACAACACCGGGGCTTGATACCAACAAAAGAGGCTGCCTTATCACAAAGGATGACTCCGGGCTTACTACCAGAGAGGGAGTATATGCGGGTGGAGACGCAGTTACGGGTGCAGCTACCGTTATACTTGCCATGGGTGCGGGCAAATCTGCGGCAGCGGCGATAGATGAGTATATCAGGAGGAAATGATGAAAAGTATTTCAGATCTGCCGGTTTCAGAATACATAGATACCATAGAAGATGAGAAGGGAGCTCTGAAGCAGATCTCGTTCAAGGACGAGACCCGCTTCAATTTTGCATTTGATATAGTGGACAAAATTGCGGAGATGCAGCCTGACAGAAGGGCAATGATCCATATTTCAAATGATGGAACGGAGCGCATATACACCTTTGGAGATATGAGGAGACACTCTGCAAGAGTAGCCAATTATCTTAGGTTTTTGGGAATAAAAAAAGGCGACAGGGTAATGCTCGTGCTAAAAAGGCACTATCAGTTCTGGTTTACCATGTTAGCTCTTCACAAGATAGGAGCAGTCGCTGTGCCTGCGACCAATCTTCTGTTAAAAAATGATTTTGAATACCGTTTCAAAAAGGGGCGCATTGACGCGATCTTGTGTACGGCTGACGGAGAGGTCGCATCCGAGGTCGACAAGGCATCGAGAGGATCACATACTCTCAAACACAAAATATTGGTAGGCGGCAGACGTTCCGGTTGGAGAAGTCTAAACCGCGATATCAGATATTTTTCTGATATCTTTGAGAGACCGGAAGGAGACAGCTACGCCTGCGGGGATGACCCCATGCTTATGTATTTTACATCAGGAACGACAGAGTATCCCAAGCTTGCGGTTCACTCATATCGCTATGCGCTTGGGCATTTTATCACAGCGAGATACTGGCACGAGGTGGATCCTGACGGGATACATTTTGCGATATCAGATACCGGCTGGGGCAAGGCTGCCTGGGGAAAGCTGTATGGTCAATGGTTGTGTGGGACATGTGTCTTTACTTATGATTTTGACAAGTTTGATGCCAAGGAGATCCTGCACATGATAGAGAAATACCGTATCACGACGTTCTGTGCGCCGCCTACGGTATACAGAGTTTTGGTTCATATGAAGCTTGAAAAATACGATCTTTCGAGTCTTAAACATGTGACTACCGCGGGAGAGGCTCTGAACCCCGAGATATACAAGAGGTTCAAGGAGAAAACAGGTCTTGGTCTCGCCGAAGGATTTGGACAGACGGAGACGACTCTCACGATCGGAAATCTCATAGGGACGGAGCACAGACCGGGATCTATGGGCAAACCGTCTCCCATGTATGATGTGAGCCTGATGCTTCCCGATGGTACGGAGGCTGAGTCCTATGAGGAGGGCGAGGTCGTGATATATGTCGGCGACACGTCTTTGGGAAGCGAGCATCCGCCGAACGGGCTTTTTCTCGGATACTTTGATGATCCGGAGCGCACTGCCGAGGTTTGGCATGATGGCTACTATCATACCGGTGATACGGCATACATTGATGATGACGGCTACTACTGGTACGTCGGCAGGACTGATGACCTGATCAAGTCGAGCGGATACCGCATAGGTCCGTTTGAGATAGAGAACGAGATCATGAAGCTTCCCTATGTGCTCGAGTGCGCGGTGACGGCGATCCCCGATCCCATCAGAGGTCAGGCGATCAAGGCAAGTATCGTGCTCGCAAACGGCATCGAAGCGTCCGACAAGCTGCGGGCAGATATCATGAAGTCACTGAAGAAAAATATCGCCTCATACAAATGGCCGAAGGTGCTTGATTTTACGCCGGAGCTGCCCAAGACGGTATCGGGCAAGGTCATGAGGAAGGATATCAGAGCCAGGGATAACAATACCGCAGAGTGATTGGATATAGTCCGGGTTAGACCGGGATGTGATATGGCTATGTGCTGTGTTATTTGATGAGAAAAAAGTAAGGAACTAAGATATATGAGAGAAAGAATTGTAGTAACGGGAATGGGAGCCATCACACCGATAGGAAATGGTGTTTCCGCTTATTGGAAGAATCTGACAGGCGGGAAGAGCGGAGTGGATTTTATCACACGTTTTGATACGGATGACCTTCCGGTGAAAATCGCGGCTGAGGTAAAGGATTTTTCTCCCGTGGAGCATATGCCAAAGAAGCTTGTCAGAGAAATGGATCCATTCATGCAGTACGGTTACGCGGCTGCCATGGAGGCGCTGTATCAGGCAGGAGAGGATCACTACCCGGAGGGCGGAGTGAGACCGGAAGCAGAGGTTTCCGTACCGCATGATAAAAAAGACCGCATAGCCGCTCCCACGCGCATGGGGATCGTGATAGGCACGGCTCTTGGCGGGATGACGCCCATAGCAGAGACACAGGATGGGATATCGAGAGGTGAGCACAGGAGGGTAAGCCCAAGATTTGTCCCGAAAATAATAGGCAACGAGGTTGCAGCCCAGATCGCGATAACATGCGGATATACGGGTCCCAGTCTCACCGTGAGCACTGCATGCTCATCAGGCGGTGACGCCATTGCCACGGGCTGTATGCTGATAGCATCAGGACAGGCGGACGCGGTGCTTGTTGTGGGAGCAGAGTCCGCGCTCAATCCTCTTTTTATCAGAGGACTTGCATCCGCACATGCGCTCTCCACTGAGAGCGAGGCTCCAAAGCGCGCATCAAGACCCTTTGACAGGGATCGTGACGGCTTTGTCATAGGAGAGGGCGGCGGTGCCGTAGTTATAGAAAGCATGGATAATGCCGTTTCAAGGGGAGCAAAGCCGATTGCGGAGATAGCGGGCTTTGCCAACTGTACGGACGGGTATCATGTGACGAGTCCTCATCCCGAGGGAACGGGAGCGGTATTTTGTATGGAGCAGGCGTTAAAAAACGCGGGGTTGAGCACGGAAAGCATCGGATATATCAATACTCACGGTACGTCAACGCCTGTCGGGGATCCTATTGAAACTCACGCGATAGCGTCCGTATTTGGAGCAGACAGTGAAGTGTTTGTCGGATCCACCAAGGGTGCAACGGGGCATATGATGGGAGCCGGTGGCATCACCGAGGTCATCAGCTGCATACTCGCCATCAGGGACTCCTGTATACCTCCCACGCTTAATCTTGACAATGTAGATCCGGCATGTTATGAGCTTAAATATGTAAAAGGCGAGGCTATAGGCAGGAAAATAACTGCTGCTATGAGCAATTCATTCGGATTCGGCGGGCAGAATTCATGCGTAGTGGTTGCTGCCGTGGATAACGATAATTGTTGAGATAACGGATCGGGTGTTTTGACAGGAAACACTTTGATCAGCGCTTGTCATAAAAAAGTCAATACAGGGAGAGTAACATGAGTGAGTCTGTTGAGAAAAACTGCATGCCGTCAGAGGAGGAATTATACGACCTCGCAGAGCTGTTCAAGGTCTTTGGAGACACCACGAGGATCAGGATACTGTATGAACTGTTTGGCGGAGAAATGTGTGTCAGTGATATAGCAGAGCGCCTCAGTATGACACAGAGTGCGATATCACATCAGCTTCGTGTCCTCAAGGCAAGCCGCCTCATCAGATCCAGACGCGATGGCAAGACCGTTTACTATGCGCTGGATGACGATCATGTCAGAGATATCATAGAAAAAGGAGTCGAGCACATACTCGAGTAATATAGTATTCTAAACACTTTCCTGTCTGATGGAGGAAGCTATGAAAAAAATAATCACCATAATTTTATCTCTGTCATTATTTATTTCCGTGATATCGGTAACGGCACCGGAAGTCACGGCAGCTGCCTCGGGTGAAAGCAGTGTGGACACACCGGAGGATACCGGTATCAACAGCTATCCGGATCTGAGTGATGCTGAAGTCTCAAACCTTGTTCACACTGCCATGGAAAAATACAAAAGTCATGGTGCGATCTGCTATGTGATCGAATCAGATGATGGCTGGTCATTCTATGGCTATGACAGAAAAAATGATGTCGGAGTTATCCATCCGGGTATGCCTTATTATCCATATTCGTGGAGAGATATAGGCGCGGAATATAAACTCAATGACTGGTTTGATTTTAAAAACAGGCTGTACTATGAATCATACTTCGGAAACAATGATAATATCAGATACAACTTTGCGGTAGTTGAGAAAACTGATGTCAAAATAGACAGAGCTTCCTACTTTGGTGATATCATAGATACCGGGGAGAAAGCATTTCCTGTCGCAGACAGCTACACTTATCTTGGTAAAGCATGGGAAGCATCACTTGATAATAAACAGATCATGTGTTACAGGATAGGAGTTCCCGAGGATGACAGGACTCTGTATCAAAGAGAAGTGAATTATCTGCCGAGAGAAATATATATAGGAATTGAGGACGGTGAGATATACAGAATAGATGAAGAATGGTATACAGCCGAAGCGAAAATGACCACTATCAGAATGTACAAGACTCACTTTACATATCCTGACAGCCTGAAGGTCCCTAAAAAAGTCGCAGACAAGGCAGTGCTTGATACATTTGCCGATGTGATCAGGGATGGTGTGGCATATTATTCTCCATCATTAAAGCACTCCAAAAACAAAAAGCTGTGGGCATCAGGTCTTGATAGAAATGATGAAAATGAAGTCATAAAAAAAGCAAATATCAGATCATCAATAAGCATTAATAATAATAAATACAAGGTCGAGGCGATATCGGCAGTGGCTTTTTATGATGAGAGAAATCTGAAAAAAGTGACGATCGCAGACGGGATCACACAGATACAGAGAGAAGCCTTTGAGTCATGCAGGTCACTGCAAAAGATCCGGCTTGCGGATACCATTACAAAGATAGGACGCAGCTGCTTTAAAAAATGCACATCGCTAAAAAAAATTAATTTAAGCAAAGCACTTAGGAGTATAGGAAAAGAAGCATTTAAAAAATGCACCTCACTTAAAGAAATAATAATAGAAAAAAACATAAAAAAAATCGGCAAAAATACATTTAGTGAATGCCCTGAGCTTTCTGTAATAACAGTAAAGAATAAAAAGATGAAAAACTATCTTTCATCACAGAAAGGCCGCAGCTTTACCGGTCTTGATAAAAAGGTCACTATAAAGATGAACTGAATAAAAGTTACTATTCACGGCTGTCACTCCACACATGCGGAATTCCCGCATGTCGCTTTGCTCCATGCTCTATTGTCCCTATGGGACTGAATTCCTTATGTGGTGGAGTGACACCTACGCTTCGCTACGGATAGGCACGGTGCCCGAAATCATAGATTTCGACCGTGCTCTAACCCTTCAGCCTGATATATGTGCATATAGGTGCATGAATGCAAGCATTCAGTACCTATATGCACATATATCAGCCGTGAATAGTAACTAATAAAACAAACTATTATCATGCGGGCAGACTGCAACGTTTCAGATGCCCGGAAAGAGAGGTGAGCTATGTTAGAAGAACTGAAAAAAGAGGTATTTGAGGCAAACATGGAGCTTGTTGAAAAGGGACTTGTCATCTACACCTGGGGCAATGTGTCAGGCATTGACAGAGAGCACAACTATGTTGTCATCAAGCCGAGCGGTGTTGAATATGACACCATGAAACCGGAGGATATGGTCGTGGTTGATTTTGACCAGAATGTTGTGGAGGGAGACTACCGCCCGTCATCTGACACTCCGACACATATTGAGCTTTATAAAAAATATCCGGAGATCGCAGGTGTGGTACACACCCACTCCACATGGGCAGTGACATTTGCGCAGGCAGGTATGGCGATACCGGCGCTTGGCACGACGCATGCGGACTATTTCTTTGGTGACATACCGTGTACCAGAGACCTGACGGCAGATGAGATCAATCAGGCATATGAGAGAAATACGGGACTTGTCATCATAGAGACAATAGGAGACAAGGATCCGCTCGAGGTACCGGGAATAGTAGTAAAGAACCACGGTCCCTTCACATGGGGAACATCGCCGGCAAATGCCGTATATAACGCAGTGGTTCTTGACAAGGTCGCAGAGATGGCACATCACACACTCACGCTCAATCCGGATGTTAAGAGGGCGCCGCAGTATCTCATGGACAAGCACTACTACCGCAAGCATGGAGAAAATGCATATTACGGACAGAACTGATCATTGAGCTACAGATATAATAGGGTGAACTTTTTTTGACATGTACATTACAAAATGTGTTGGATCGTGGAGGAAAATATGAAAAACATAATACTATGTATCATAGGAGCCGTGGGGATAGCGGCGCTCGTGCTGATTATCATCAACATGAGAAATCTGAGCACACAGTCAGATACGCTGAGTGCATTTATAGACCGTGAAGATGAGCGCTATGCCGAGGCTCAGAAAAAAGAAAACGAGTTCATCGAAGACGGTGCGATAGTCGGAGAGATCTATGAGATCAAGAGCACAAAAGCTGTCTCTGATGCCTATGTGAACGGGCAGGATCCGTCGGGACTCAGTGAAGAAGATAAAAAGACTTATGAGATCGCCGTGAAGTGCTTTGAAGAGGCAACCAGGGGAAAGGACACGATCTATGACAAGGAACTCGGGATCTATGAGTGGATGTGCAAAAATATCGAACATAGCGGTGACGCATCCACAAGAGCTGTATTATCCGGTGAGAACTATCCTATGGATACACCATACGGAGTGCTAAACTCAAAGACTGCGGTATGTGTAGGCTATGCGACTACATTCAGGTTATTTATGAATATGCTCGGACTTGAATGTCATATTCCTCACACCGATTCGCACTCATGGGATCTTGTCAAGTTAGATGATGATCAGTGGTATTATGTAGATATATATTTTTCTGTAAATTCTTCATCGAAAAATCCTGACTATACATATTTTAATATGAACGAGATCGTAGCATCCGAGCAGGGATCGACGGTGGCAGCGCTGCCCAAGGCAAATGGCAGAAAATACCAGTACGCTACCATGAAGGCTGAAGATGCAAAGGATATATACAAGATCCCCAAGAGATACAAAAAAGCTGTTGATGACAAGGATTATTTCTTTAGTCTCAGATTTAAAGAGGATCCGTCCGAGGATGAGGTGAAGATGTGTACCTTCCTGACTGAAGCCGTAAACAACAGACTCAGAGAAACCGAGCCTGAAAAATACAGTGAGATATATTCCAATGGCAAATGGTACAGAGATGAGAATGACAAGTTTGTTTTTGCCGTATATATAAATGATAATTCAGACAGCTCTGAACTCGATACCAAATCAGAAGAAGTAAAGAAGATGAGAAAGCTCCTTGACAGGATATTCGGAACGACTACGGGATATGATCCTTTCTCATCTGATGAAGATATGGAGGGAATGACAGATGGAGAATACACATTCCCGGACGAAGCTGCCTGATAAACAGTGCATCGACCGACACTTTCGCATATCTGCGCATCCTGCCGTAGATCATTAAGGAAATACTGATTTGATCTGAGTTTCTGAAAAAGGAGAGAAAATGAACAATTTAGGCAAATTTAAAAATACATTTATCGACCGATATATCCATGGAAAAATGCGGATAGCAGTATCTGTTCTGATGTGCCTTGTGATGAGCATATCCATGACCGGCTGCGGCTCTGATCAGGGGAGCGATGTGCAGATAGATATGAAGGCGGTTGTCGAAGAGATGAAGGCAACAGATACCGAGATGCCGGAGACAACGATGGTCGATGAGACCTCTGAGTCTGCCGAGGAGACCTTTTCCGTACTGTGTGACTTCGACTATTCAAAGATCGAGAAGTTTGTATATCTCTATTCGGAGACAGGTTCTCCAGAGGAGGTGGCGGTCATCCTTTGCAGGGAGAAGGCATCTGTCGGAGATCTGATGAAGGCATTGCAGACACATATTGACAAGAGAAGAGCGACCTTTGAGCAGTATTCACCCGAAGAGGTAGCTGTAGTAGAGAATGCGGTACTCACATTCGAGGGCAAATATGTGCTGCTTGCCATCGCACCGAAGTCCGGTGCGATGCAGGATATATTCAAGAGTAAATTTTAGGGAATTAAAATGGTTTTCAGCAGCGCAGTATTTTTGTTTTATTTTCTGCCGGCAGTACTTATGTTATATTATATCTGTCCGGTCAGATTCCGCAACGTGGTTTTACTCATTGCAAGCCTCTTTTTCTATGCGTGGGGAGAGCCCGTTTATATACTTATCATGCTGTTCTCTACCGTCTTTGATTATATCAACGGGAGACTGCTTGATGTATTTAAGAAAAAAGCATCAAGGCGGATCGTTCTCATAATATCCGTGGTGGGAAATCTTGGTATATTATTTTTCTTTAAATACAGGGATTTTTTGGTAGAGAGTATAAACAGTATCACCGGTACGCAGATGAGTCTGTGGGAGCTGGCGCTCCCTATCGGTATATCCTTTTATACC
>JAGBOK010000035.1 GCA_017633905.1 Eubacterium sp.
CATAAGGAAAGTGTGTGCGAAGCACACGGTAAAGCCTGAATGGCGGACTTTCCGCATGTGGTGGAGTGACAGCCGTGAATAGTAACCATATAATAACGATAGGAGTTGAGAGTCATGTCGATGAGCATGGATCAGATGTCAGCGGGGCTTACAAGAGACAGGAAGATATTTGATGAGAGAATAGCATCGCGAATTGATGAGCTGAAGTGGCTGTATATCGAGCTGTATGAGAATGACTGGATGTTTGCGGAATTACTCGGTCAGATGGAAATATTCTATGGAGAGAGGACGGATACACTAAAAAAGCTCGACATCATCAGGGAAACTCATCCTGACTGATACCGGTCCGGTGATATGCTCGGCATGATGCTCTATGTTGATAATTTTGCGGAAAATCTAAAGGGCGTCAAAAGAAAGCTTTCCTATCTCGAGGAGGCAGGGGTGAACGTTATACATCTGATGCCTTTTTTTGATACCGACAAACATGAATCAGACGGGGGATATGCAGTAAAGGATTTCAGGAAAGTCAGGCGTGATCTCGGAGATATGGAGGACCTAAAAGCGCTGACGGTGGCATGCCACAGAAGGGATATGTGTGTGTGCTGTGATTTTGTCATGAACCACACCTCTGATCAGCACGAGTGGGCGATCAGGGCAAGACAGGGTGACGGCGAGTATATGAGCAGGTATTTTTTCTATGACAATGATGAGATACCGAAGCAATACGACGCTATAGTTCCGCAGGTATTTCCGGTGAGTGCTCCGGGGAACTTCACATGGATAGAGGACGTAAGGCATTTTGTAATGACGACCTTCCATCCGTATCAGTGGGATCTGAATTATCATAATCCCAGAGTGTTCAATGAGATGGTCTACAATCTTTTGTATCTTGTCAATCAGGGTGTCGATATAGTAAGACTTGACGCTGTGCCGTATATCTGGAAAGAGCCCGGCACGACCTGCAGAAATCTTGACAGGGTTCATACCATAGTCAGGATGTTAAGGCTTATCACGGAGATCGTGTGTCCGGGTGTGCTTCTTTTGGGTGAGGTCGTTATGGAGCCGGAGAAGGTGGTTCCCTACTTTGGCACGATAGAGAAGCCTGAGTGTCATATGCTGTACAATGTCACCACCATGGCGAGCATCTGGAACTCAGTTGCGACGCGAGATATCAGGCTTCTAAAGCATGAGCTTGACAAGGTATCAGAGCTTCCGAAGGACTATGTTTTTCTCAACTATCTGCGCTGTCATGATGATATAGGCTGGGGACTTGATTATGGCTTTTTAGCTTCTCTTGGTATGGATGAGTTCTCCCACAAGAAGTATCTCAATGATTATTTTCTGGGGAATGCCGGATACTCCGATTCAAGAGGCGCTGTCTATAATGATGATCCTGTGGGCGGTGATGCCAGAATGTGCGGAACCACGGCATCACTTTGCGGGATAGAGACAGCCATTGAGTCAGGGGACAGGGAACGGCTTCAAAAGGCTGTTGACCTTGATATCATGCTGCATTCCTATATGCTGATGCTCTCAGGGATCCCCGTGATCTGTTCAGGTGATGAGATAGGAAGGCTCAATGACTATTCTTATCTCGAGGATGAAGAGAAAAAATACGATTCAAGGTATATTCACAGGGGGAGATTTGAGTGGGAGCTGGAGAAAAAGAAAAAATCAGGCAGGAGCCTGCAGGGACAGATATTTGAAAGGCTTTCAGAGATAGAGAGGATCAGAGCATCACATACTGCTTTTCTCGGGGATGCGGATGTCAGAAGCATCAATACTTATGATGACAGTGTGATATGTGTATCGAGAATTCTTGATGATGAAGAGATCATCGGAGTTTTCAATTTCTCTGAGCATGAGAAAACATGCTGGCCGGGAGCAGAGGGTACATACCGTGATCTGATAAGCGGAGAGATCACTCCCGCAAAGGAGATCACTCTCGCCGGTTACGGAATGTATCTGCTGCGCAGGGAACGCTCATATTGATCTGCACGAAGATCACGGCACGAAGTGTCTTTAATCAACCTCTCCCTCATAGACCGTTACTGCCGGACCCTTCATCAGGACTTCACCGCTTGACAGGTATGTGTCGTAGAGGCGTCCGCCCGGGATCCTGACCTCTGTCTCCGTGTCAGCTTTTACATAGCCGTTTAGAACCGCGGCAACGGTCGCGGCGCATGTTCCCGTGCCGCAGGACATGGTCTCACCTGATCCGCGCTCCCATACTCTCATTTTGATGGTGTGATCATCGATCACCTCTATGAATTCAGTATTGATCTGCTCGGGGAATGCGTCATGGTGCTCAAACAACGGACCGATGGTCTCAAGATCAAGTTCATCTATATTCTCCGTGAATATTACACAGTGGGGGTTACCCATTGAGACGCAGGTGACGTTATATTTTTTTTCTCCGACCGCAAGAGGGTAATCTGTTATTTGATCTTTGTTTGAAAAAAAGCGGGTATCTGCCGGTATATCTTCGGGAACAAGTATTGCCCTTCCCATATTTACTTCCACATAAGTACAGCTCCCGTTTTCTATCGTGAGGGTGACTTTTTTAATTCCGCTTTTGGTCTCTATCGATATGACGGGATGTGTGCCGGCGCTGGAACCGTCGTATATACTCTCATTCAGGAGTCCTCTGTCATAGGCGAACTTGGCAACACAGCGGATGCCGTTGCCGCACATCGATCCTTCTGATCCGTCCGCATTGTACATTATCATGCGTACATCTGCAATATCAGACGGAGCGACAGCGATCAGACCATCAGACCCTATGCCAAAGTGTCTGTCAGAGAGAGGTATCACCACATCCTCCACTTTTTTTTCTTCTATGGTGAGCAGACATCCGTCCTCATTGTATGTTGCCCTTGTAGTGTCATCAAAACCGGGGATCAGGTTGATATAGATATAGTCATTGCCTGTCCCGTGCATTTTTACAAATCTCATTGTTTACTCCGTTATATGTTATGCTGTTTTTTTCCATCAGTCGTGAACAGTAACAATATCTTCAAAGAAAATCGGCAGTCTCTTCTTGAACTCGGCAAGGGCTATATCAGCGACCTCCTGCATCTGTGGGTGCGCTGCCTTATCCGTGCGGAGTTTGAAAAAGTTTCTCCATGAGCGTATATTCATGGTTATGACGATCTCAGTTTTTAGTGAGTTCGGAAGGACAGAACGGGCTTCCTGCGCGGTAGCTCCTGCTTCAAGCATTTCAAAATATGCTTTCTCCGATTCCTCCATCGACCTTTTCCAGATGTCGTATTTTTTCTTGTCCGAGGCATTGTTCAGATCATAATTAAAACCGCTTGCAAGATCTATGACAGTGATCTCGTTTCCAAACTTGTCACTGGTATAGTTGCAGTATCTGGTGCTCTCCTGTGAGTAGCTGGCGATCCTGTGTCTGACGATCTCGTGCGTCACGCCTCTGTCACAGATAAATCTGACGGTGATCGCCTCGTGCTCTATCACTGATTCATGTCCTCTGCTCAGTATATTTTTTATGAAGCGTTCAGCTGAGCCGTCTGAGATGTTTGATTCGGATTTGTAGCAGACTCTGCCGATCCTTTCTATTTTTTTTACTATGGTGTCGTAGTCAGCCATGTCAATGATCTCGACCTCGGGTTTGATTATGTTCATTGGAATACCTCCTGTATTTCGTTATATAAGTTCTGTTCGCTATAGTATAACATGACATGCAATGCTTGACAAGTTGGAATTGACATTATCTTTGATTTGATGTAGAGTATCAGGAGATAGTGCAGCGTCTCAGGTAGCTGTAATTAAAAAAAAGGATCAGACGCTGCAATAGTGGATCATGGAAGCAATGAGCGTATCAGAGTTTCCGGCTTTAATGGAGTATATATATGGAGAAGGTTCTGGTAGGAATGTCCGGAGGAGTTGACAGCGCTGTGACTGCGTATCTGATGAAGCTCGCCGGATATGAGGTCATAGGCATCACCTTGAAGACCTGGCTGAATGAGGACGGGACTGACAGCAGGTGCTGTGAGATAGACGATGCAAGAGCGGCTGCGATAGCTCTTGACATCCCTTATTATGTGCGCAGCTGTACCGAGGAGTTTGATGAGAGGGTAGTCAGACCGTTCATAGATGAATATATCTCAGGCCGCACACCCAATCCCTGTGTGGGATGCAACAGAAATATCAAATGGAAAAAAATGCTCGAGGCAGCGAATGATATGAACGCGAGATACATTGCGACAGGGCATTACGCGACTGTCTTGGAGCTTGAAAACGGGAGATATTCCGTAAAAAAAGCCACGCATGAGGCGAAGGATCAGACATATATGCTGTACCGCCTTACTCAGGAGCAGTTGTCAAGAACCATCATGCCTCTTGGCAGATTGTCAAAGGATGAGGTCAGGGATATAGCGAGAAAGGCTCACATACCGGTAGCGGAAAAGCCGGACTCACAGGAGATATGCTTTGTGAAGGATGATGATTATGCGGCTTTTATAGAGGAGCATGCTCAGAGAGAGTTGCCGCCTGAGGGGGATTTCGTGGATCCTGATGGCAGGATACTCGGGAAACACTCAGGGATACACCATTATACGATCGGTCAGAGAAAAGGACTCGGGATCGCTCTTGGGTATCCGGCATTTGTCAGGAAGATATCACCTGATGACAATACGGTCACGCTCGACACCAATGAGTCACTGTTTAGCGACGAGATCATCATAAATGATATAAATTATATGGGTATACCGCCATTGGAACAGGGTGAGAGCATAAGAGCGGATGTAAAGATCAGATATCAGCATAAGCCTGCACCGGCAGCGATAGAGAGAGTAATGTCCTCAGATGACGCATCGCTTCTTGTGCGCTTTGATGAGCCGGTGAGGGCGGCAACGCCCGGTCAGGCAGTTGTGGCTTATGATGAGAACGGATGTGTCCTGTGCGGTGGAACCATATTGCATACATCCGGAGGGAGAGACAATGAAAAGATTTAAACATGCTTTGACTGTCGCAGGTCTTTTTGCGGCTGTGTTTTTGTTTATATCGGTTCTTGAACCGGCTCCGCGCTTGTTGGCAGCAAAGTCAGATATCACTCTTTCAGAGTCAAAGATCACCATAGACGAAGGAGAGAAGTTGACCATCAGGGCGGTCACTAAAGGAAAGGGAAAGCTGAAATGGAAAAGCGCGGATAAAAATATAGCAGTAGTCAGCAAAAATGGTGTAGTGAGGGGAATCAGTGCCGGAAAAACCATTGTAACCGTCAGGTTTGGGAAGAAAACAGTAAAATGCAGGGTCATAGTACATAGAAAGTATTACAGCGATCAAATAAAATTTATAGCGCACAGAGGGTGGCATGAAGAATATCTCGAAAATTCGATCGAAGCCTTTGGCGCGGCAATAGAAGAAGGCTTTTGGGGTGTTGAGACCGATGTGCGGACGACATCTGACGGCGTTTTCGTTTTGTCTCACAATGCGAGTCTGTGGAAGGATGGCTTGTTTGAAAAGCCCGCCGATCTGATAGATCCTGCGGAGATAGAAGGAGATATAGGACATCTGACCTATGAGCAGGTAGAAAGACTTTCCGGGGGCAGGATAGCGACGCTTGAAGATTATCTGGCTCTTGTGAAGGATCATGATATAGTACCGGTCATAGAGGTCAAATATCTTGTATATCCTGACAATCTGGACATTCCTGAGAGAGTCAGTGCGTTTCTTCAGATGATAGAGGAACACGGGCTTATGGACAGGGTGCTCATAATCAGTTTTTCCAAAGGCTATCTTGAAGAGATCAGAAGACAGAATGCAGATGTGAGTTTACAGCTTCTTTCAAAGGAAAACGCAGTCGATATTCCGTATCTCAAAGAGCACGGCTTTTCTCTTGGCTGGGCAGTGAAATGCCTTGATTTTAACGTTCTTCCATATTTTCAGCAGGAGGGCATAGAGGTATCCGTCTGGGTATGCAATAGCAGAAAGGAAACAGACAAGGCACTGTCCTACCATGCGGCGCATATCACAACAGATGTCAGGCTCTTTGTAGTCAGGGAATAAAAAATTAAAAAATTCTGTTGACAATAAATAACATATGTGATAATATGTTTCTCGAAAAGAGGCAAAGGCGTCTCAGAGGTTATTACTCTGTGACGCCTTTTTTTTGTGCGAAAGGCGTGAGACTGTGCAACAGATATGTATATCGGATGCTTGCATCAGGATATACATATCTGCTGCACAGGTGAACCCAACGGACAGCGAGGATTCCCTGAATCCGAGCCTGTCAGTTGGCTCACGCCGAAGATTAGCCCAACGGACAGCGAGGATTCCCTGAATCCGAGCCTGATGAAATTGTATGAAAGGAAAAACCATATGTGCGCTATTTTGACCTATGCGAGGACGGACATCAGCGAGGATACATTTGTTCAGATGTTGAAAAAAACAAGTTCAAGAGGTCCGGATATGTCGGAGCATGTTTTAAGTGCCGGGGGATGGATAGGCTTTAACCGTCTTTCCATCATGGGAATAGAAGAGACCGGGATGCAGCCCTTCACCCACCGTGGGAACATCCTGGTATGCAACGGTGAGGTGTACGGATACGAACCTTTGAGAGAATATCTGTCCTCCATCGGCTATCCGTTTGAGAGCGGGAGCGACTGCGAGCTTTTGATGCCGCTGTATGAGAAGCTTGGTACTGCGATGTTTAATCTCCTTGATGCGGAGTTTGCCTGTGTTATATATGATGGGGAAAAGAATGAGTTCATAGCGGCGAGAGACCCGATAGGGATCAGACCTCTTTACTATGGGTATGATGAGGACGGCTGTATGATCTTTGCCTCAGAGCCAAAGAACATGGCAGGCATGGTAAAGGAGATAAAAGCGTTTCCGCCGGGGCATTATTATGAGAACGGAGAGTTTAAGTCATACAGGGACATGACAAGCGGAGGCGTCTATGCAAGACCCGGATGGAAACCCGGTGAGGCCGGTATTTCAAGGAGCCTAAGCGGAGTGGGGACTGCCCTCAGCAGAAAAAAACACGGCAGTATGACGCTAAATGACAGCAAGACAACATCATCAGAGGATATTGATGCCATCTGTGAGGGGATACATGACAGACTGATAGGCGGCATTAAAAAAAGGCTGATAGCGGATCGGCCGGTGGGGTTTTTGCTGTCGGGAGGACTTGATTCCTCGCTTGTCTGCGGTGTGGCGGCAAAGCTTGACGATAACCCGATAAAGACCTTTGCGATCGGAATGGATGTCGATGCGATCGATCTGAAGTATGCAAGACAGGTCGCAGACTATATTCATTCGGATCACCATGAGGTCATCATCACGAAGCAGGACGTGACAGAAGCTCTTGAACCTGTTATACAGGCTCTTGCGACCTATGATATCACAACGATCAGGGCTTCGATAGGGATGTATCTTCTATGCAGATGGATCAGGGATAATACGGATATCAGGGTGCTTCTTACCGGAGAGATATCGGATGAGCTCTTTGGATACAAATATACAGACTTTGCGCCGGATGCGGCAGCCTTTCAGGAGGAGTCAAGAAAAAGGATCAGAGAGCTCCATATGTACGATGTTCTGAGAGCTGACCGCTGCATAAGCGTAAATTCACTCGAGGCAAGAGTTCCGTTTGGAGATCTTGATTTCGTCGATTATGTGATGGCAATAGATCCCCGGAAGAAGATGAACAGCTACGGCATAGGAAAGTATCTGCTAAGACATGCCTTTGAGGGTGACGGACTCATCCCGGAGGAGATACTGATGAGAGAAAAAGCGGCATTTTCTGATGCTGTCGGTCATTCGCTGAGAGATGATCTGATAGAGTATGCCGGATCAAAATACACGGATGAAGAGTATGAAAAGGGAATAGAAAAATACGTTCATGCGAGACCATTTACAAAAGAATCACTTCTTTACAGAGATATATTTGAGAAATACTATCCGGGACAGTCTCATATGGTGGCGGATTTTTGGATGCCGAACAGAGAATGGGAGGGCTGTGATGTGGATGATCCGTCAGCGAGGGTGCTGTCAAACTACGGGGCATCCGGAGAGTAAATGAAGATTAAATATATATAACACCCGCAAAACTGTACAATCAAAACAAAATTTAACTAAATTCACTAAAACCAACCAATACAATTCAGAAAGAGAGGGCAAGGCTATGATGGAAGCAAAACAACTGACAAGTAAGTATGGGTCACTGGTGTTCAACAACAAGGTGATGAGAGAACGTCTGCCAAAGGATGTTTACAAGGCAGTACACAAGACTATCGTAAACGGTACCCACCTTGAACTTGATGTGGCAAATTCAGTAGCGGCAGTTATGAAGGAATGGGCTATCGAGAACGGCGCGACCCACTTCACGCATTGGTTCCAGCCGATGACCGGACTCACGGCTGAAAAGCATGACAGCTTTATCTCTCCGGAGCCTGACGGAGGCGTGATCATGGAGTTCTCAGGCAAGGAACTGGTCAAGGGTGAGCCCGACGCTTCGAGCTTTCCGTCGGGAGGACTCAGAGCCACCTTTGAGGCGAGGGGATATACGGCATGGGATCCGTCATCACCGGCATTCATCAAGGACGGTTCTCTCTATATACCGACAGCCTTTTGCTCATACGGAGGAGAGGCTCTTGATAAAAAGACTCCGCTTCTCCGCTCTATGGAGGCTCTGTCAAAGGAAGCCGTAAAGCTCATGAAGATACCCGGACTTGATGATGTGACCAGAGTGAACACGACCATAGGCTCCGAGCAGGAGTATTTTCTCATCGACAAGGAAGATTATATGAAAAGAAAAGATCTTCTGTTCACGGGCAGAACTCTTATCGGAGCACCAGCATCCAAGGGGCAGGAGATGGAGGATCACTACTTCGGAGTGATCAAGCCCAAGGTCGCGGCGTTCATGCACGACCTCGATGAAGAGCTCTGGATGCTTGGCATCCCTGCCAAGACCAAGCACAACGAGGTCGCGCCATCACAGCATGAGATGGCGCCCGTGTTCGAGACTGCCAATGTTGCCGTTGATCACAACCAGCTCACTATGGAGGTCATGAAGAAGGTCGCTGACAAACACGGCTTATCCTGTCTGCTGCATGAGAAGCCCTTTGAGGGGATCAACGGTTCGGGAAAACACAACAACTGGTCGATCTGCACGGATACGGGGATCAATCTTTTGGATCCGGGTTCCCATCCGGATGAGAACATTCCGTTTTTAGTAAGTCTCATAGCAGTCATTGCAGCGGTCGATGATTACGCGCCGCAGCTCAGACTTTCCGTGGCATCTGCCGGCAATGATCACAGGCTTGGTGCCAATGAGGCTCCGCCGGCGGTCATCTCTATATTCGTCGGTGACGAGCTGAGCAAGGTACTTGACAGCATCGAGCAGGGGATCGCGTTCAAGAGCGCATCCAAAGAAAAAATGATGATGGGCGCGCAGGTCCTTCCGCACATCACCAAGGATAATACGGACAGAAACCGTACCTCACCGTTCGCATTTACCGGCAACAAGTTTGAATTCAGGATGCCGGGATCATCAGTATCTGTTGCAAACGCAAATATAGTATTAAATACGGCTGTTGCCGAGGAATTTTCAAAGATGAGTTCAGAGCTTGACGGACTGACGGGAGATGATCTCCATGACAGGCTCACCACACTGCTAAAGGATACTCTCATTTCTCACAAAAGGGTCCTTTTTGATGGCAACGGATATACGGATGAGTGGATAGAAGAGGCTGAGAAAAGAGGTCTTCCAAACTTAAAATCGCTGCCTGATGCGATGCCTGAGTGGATATCAGAGTCCTCGGTCGCGCTGTTTACCAAGCATGAGATATTTACCAGGGAGGAGCTTGATTCGAGATATGAGATCCTGCTTGAAAACTACTCCAAGTCAATCAATATCGAGTCTCTCACCATGCAGGAAATGATAATCAAGGATCTGAGTGCCGGACTCATAGCCTATGAGAAGGATCTGACAGAAGAGATCATAAAGAAGGAAAAAGCGCTGCCTGGTGCGAAGGCAGCACTCGAGAGGAGCATCCTTGCCTCTCTTGATGAGGCATCCGTTGAGATATGTGAGAGATTGGAGCGTCTTAAAAAAGATACTGTCATGGCAGAGAGCATGACAGATGTCCAGGCACAGGCTGATTTTTATGAGAAGACCGTGCTTGCCCGGATGGATGAGCTGAGGGTATATGCGGACAGGGCAGAAGCTCTGATACCGGAGAAATATCTCGGTTATCCTACTTACGGACAGCTGCTGTTCTCACTAAGGTAGCAGACAGATAATTCATGAAACGTTGAAAAAAGCGTTTCCCGGTGCGAAGAGTGTTGTGAAAACAGCGTGAGCATAATAGAAGAGGAAATCAAAATGAGCATTGATAATTGGAATGATGACCGCGACGCCTGCGGCATAGGCGCCGTAATAAGGATCGACGGAAAGCCTGATCATGGAGTTCTTGATGATGCGCTCTCGATCGTTGAAAAGTTGGAGCACCGTGCGGGCAAGGACGCCTCAGGCAAAGTGGGTGACGGTGTGGGGATCCTCACACAGATATCGCACGCTTTTTTCAAAAAAGAAGCAAAGAAGTCAGGAATAGACCTGAAGAAAGCGGGCGATTACGGCATCGGCATGTTTTTTCTCCCGTCTGACGGGATAAAGAGGATGTTTGCAAAGAGGATGTTCGAGGTGATCACCGAGAAGGCGGGACTTGTGTGTCTTGGATGGAGAGATGTGGAGACACATCCTGAGATCCTCGGAGAGAGAGCCGTCGCATGCATGCCGTATATCAGCCAGTGTTTTATAGAAAGACCGGAGGATACAGGTGTCGGGATAGAATTTGACAGAAAGCTCTACTGCATCAGGAGAGAATTTGAGCAAAGCTCTGATGATACATATATCTGTTCGCTATCATCGCGCACCATAGTCTACAAGGGGATGTTTTTGGTCGGACAGCTCAGAAACTTCTATGATGATCTGCTCTCGCCCGAATACAAGACAGCGATAGCTCTGGTACACAGCCGTTTCTCGACCAACACAACACCGTCATGGCAAAGAGCCCATCCGTACCGCATGATCGCGCACAACGGCGAGATCAATACGATCAAGGGCAATGCGGACAGGATGTTAGCCAGAGAGGAGACCATGTCATCGTCAGTCCTGTCTGAAGACCTTGACAAGGTGTATCCGGTGATAAATGCGCAGGGCTCTGACTCCGCGATGCTTGACAACACACTTGAATTTTTGTATATGAACGGGATGGAGCTGCCTCTTGCCATGATGCTCACTATTCCCGAGCCGTGGAAGCATGACGATTCCATGCCGCAGAAAAAGAAGGATTTTTACCATTACTATGCTACCATGATGGAGCCTTGGGACGGACCTGCGGCGATCCTGTTCACCGACGGAGAGATATTTGGCGCGACACTCGATCGCAACGGGCTGAGACCGTCGAGGTACTATGTGACAAAAGACAAGAGACTGATACTCTCATCCGAGGTAGGTGTTCTTGACATTCCTGATGATATGATAGAGCAAAAATCCCGTCTCTCGCCGGGACATATGCTGGTCGTTGATACCGTGAAGGGAGAGATCCTCTCGGATGAAGACATCAAAGAAAAATATGCCTCCGCCCATCCGTACGGTGAGTGGCTTGACAGGCATCTGCTGCACCTTGATTCTCTGACGATACCAAACAGGAAAATCCCGACCCACGACCAGAAAACAAGAGACAAGCTGTACAAGGTATTCGGTTATTCATACGAGGATGTGAAGGATCAGATATTGCCTATGGCAACGAATGCTGTAGAGCCGACGGTTTCTATGGGCAATGACATACCGCTTGCGATGCTCTCAAAGCACCACCAGCTGCTGTTTTGCTATTTCAAGCAGCTTTTTGCGCAGGTCACGAATCCGCCCATCGATTCTCTCAGAGAAAAGATCGTCACCGATACGACTGTTTATATCGGTTCCGATGGTGATCTTTTGAGAGAAAAGGGAGAAAATGCCCGGGTGCTCGAGGTGAACAATCCTATCCTTACCGGTGTTGACCTTATGAAGATAGAGGCTTTGGATCAGGACGGGTTCCACACTGCCAGGGTATCACTGCTTTATTACAAGAATACATCACTAAAGAAGGCTCTGGCACAGTTAAATATCACTGTTGACAGGGCAATATCGGGCGGCGCAAATATCATCACGCTCTCCGACAGAGGGGTAGATGAGAACCACATGCCGATACCATCGCTACTTGCGGTGTCTTCCGTTGAGCAGCATCTGGTTCGCACCAAAAAAAGAACCGCTGTTTCTTTGATACTTGAAAGCGGTGAGCCAAGAGACGTACACCAGATCGCATGCCTGCTGGGATACGGGGTGAGAGCGATCAATCCGTATCTTGCCCACGAGTGCATAGCGGAGATGATAGACATCGGAATGCTCGACAAGGACTATCATACGGCTATTGCTGATTATAACAGGGCTCTTTTGGGTGGAGTTGTCAAGATAGCTGCCAAGATGGGTATATCTACGCTCCAGTCATATCAGTCCGCCCGAATATTTGAGGCGGTGGGACTGTCAAAAGAGCTCATAGATGCTTACTTTGCGGGAACTGTCAGCAGAGTGGGAGGCATCGGTATCACAGAGATCGGACAAGACGTTGAGCTTAGGCACAATGCGGCATTTGATCCCATGGGGCTTCCCATGGATCAGGCGCTTGACTCGATAGGCTTTCACTCACTGCGAAGCGGAGAGGATGCTGAGGATCATATGTATTCACCGAAGACCATCGTCACGCTGCAGCGGGCGGTGAGGGAAGGAGACTATGAGCTGTTCAGGGAATATACGGATATGGTGGATGATGAAGACAGACCGCATACACTGAGGGCACTGCTTGATTTCAAGGATATGGGAGAGGGGATCCCGATAGATGAGGTCGAACCGGTAGAAGAGATAGTAAAGCGCTTCCAGACAGGAGCCATGTCGTATGGTTCTCTCTCAAAGGAGGCTCATGAGACACTGGCGATAGCAATGAACAGGCTTGGTGGAAAATCAAACACCGGAGAGGGCGGAGAGGATACAAAGAGATTCGGAACAGAGAGAAACTCCGCAGTCAAGCAGGTCGCATCGGGAAGATTCGGTGTGACGAGCGAATATCTGATGAGCGCGGGGGAGATCCAGATCAAGATGGCTCAGGGAGCAAAGCCCGGAGAGGGCGGACATCTCCCGGGCAAAAAGGTTTACCCGTGGGTGGCTTCTACGAGGTTCTCCACACCCGGCGTGTCGCTTATCTCTCCGCCGCCGCACCACGATATATACTCGATCGAGGATCTGGCAGAGCTGATATATGATCTGAAAAATGCAAACGACAAGGCAAGAATATCCGTAAAGCTCGTATCAGAGGCAGGAGTAGGCACAATAGCATCGGGCGTTGCCAAGGCAGGAGCCCAGGTCATCCTGATATCCGGATATGACGGAGGCACCGGAGCTGCACCCTCCTCATCCGTACATCACGCAGGACTGCCGTGGGAGCTTGGTGTGAGTGAGGCACATCAGTGTCTCCTTGAAAACGGACTCAGATCAAGAGTAGTATTGGAGACTGACGGAAAGCTCATGTCAGGCCGTGATGTAGCCATAGCCGCGCTGCTTGGAGCAGAGGAGTTTGGTTTTGCAACGGCGCCGCTTGTCAGCATGGGCTGCATGATGATGAGAGTATGCTCCAAGGATACATGTCCCATGGGGATCGCGACCCAGAACGAGACACTTAGAAAAAGGTTCGCCGGCAAGCCTGAGCATGTTATGAACTTCATGACCTTCATAGCCAGACAGCTCCGTGAGATCATGGCAAAGCTCGGCTTGAGAACCGTAGATGAGATGGTGGGTAGGACTGATCTTCTCACGCCAAGGCTTGACAGGATGAGTGACAGGGCAGTATTGGCTGATCTGTCGGGGATACTTAATGATAATTCGCGCTGCGGGAAAAATCACTTCTGTCCGGAGGATGTATATGACTTTGGTCTCGATAAAACACTGGATACAAAGGTCTTGATACCTGCCTATGAGAAGAGAAGTGAAGGAAAGACTGTAAATGTGGATGTCAAGGTGTCAAGCACTGACAGAAGCTTCGGAACTCTGCTCGGCAGCCGCATCACCGGGGAATACGGCAGTTCACTTGCAGATGACAGCGTAGTTGTAAATGCGCATGGCGGAGGCGGTCAGTCCTTTGGAGCATATATACCGAAGGGACTTACGATCCATCTGCACGGAGATGCAAATGACGGATTCGGCAAGGGGCTCTCAGGGGGGATGCTTATTGTGACACCGCCTGAAAATGCCGGATACGATGCCCATGAAAACATCATCATAGGAAATGTGGCTCTGTACGGGGCGACCTCCGGAAAAGCCTATGTATGCGGGGTCGCCGGAGAGAGGTTCTGTGTCAGAAACTCAGGTGCCACGGCAGTAGCCGAGGGCTGCGGAGATCACGGACTGGAGTACATGACGGGCGGAAGAGCGGTGATCCTCGGACCCACCGGCAAGAACTTTGCAGCCGGTATGAGTGGGGGAATAGCATATGTGCTCGATCTTGATCATACGCTGTATCTCAGGATGAACAAGGAAATGGCATCTCTTACCGAGGTTACAGAGGAATATGACATTGCCGAGCTAAAGGGAATTCTTAATGATTATGCGGAAAAGACCGGTTCGGAGTACGGCAAAAAAATACTCGGGTGTTTTGATACTTATCTCCCTGATTTCAAGAAAATAATACCAAACGATTATCAGAAAATGCTGATGGCAATAGGAAAGAGGGAGGAGCAGGGCATGGACAAGGATAGCGCAGTGTTAGAGGCTTTCAAAGAGGTGTCTGCATAAATCAAACAAGCTTTAATATGCTAAAACACCCGAAAATTCGTGCAATAAATGTAAAATTAACCATAAACAACAAACCCGGATCAACGACACATGTAGAATGAGAGGAAATAAAATGGGACAGGCGGATGGATTTTTATTATATGAGAGAAGAAATAATGGAGATGTACTTCCCGCTGAGAGGATAACCGGCTTTGGAGAGTTTCACACTCCCCTTTCAGAGGAGGCAAGGAGGTGTCAGGCGGCAAGATGTATGAACTGCGGCGTGCCGTTTTGTCAGTCTGCGATGGAGCTCTCCGGAATGATCACCGGATGCCCTCTGCACAATCTGATACCTGAGTGGAATGATGCCATATACAGGGGACAGGATGAGCATGCGCTGTCAAGGCTTCTAAAGACCAATCCATTTCCGGAATTTACCGGGAGAGTATGTCCCGCATTGTGCGAGAAGGCGTGTATCAACGGCTGTGACGGTGAGGCTGTCACCGTGCATGACAACGAGCTCTATATCATAGAGACAGCATATAAAAACGGGACCATGAAGGCAAGGGTACCTGAGAGAAAAAGCGGAAAGAGAGTTGCAGTCATAGGCTCGGGTCCCTCAGGACTTGCTGCTGCCGAGGTTCTCATCACAAGAGGGCATGCCGTGACTGTATATGAGAGAGAGGATCAGATCGGCGGGCTTTTGATGTATGGTATTCCCAACATGAAGCTTGACAAGCAGGTGATCCAAAGACGCAGACGCCTCATGGAGGAGGAGGGAGTGATATTCAAGACCGGTCATGATGTCGGAAGGGATACAGACTTTGACAGGCTTAGAAATGACTTTGACGCCGTGATAATGTGCTGCGGGGCAAAGCAGGCAAGAAGACTTGATGTTCCGGGAATAGAGGATGTAAAGGGTGTCAGGTTTGCGGTTGATTTTCTCTCCGAGGTGACAAAGCATCTTCTTGCAGACTCACTTCAGGTGATGGAGAAGCAGGTAAAAAACAAGCATGTTGTGGTCGTGGGAGGCGGAGATACCGGAAATGACTGCATAGGCACGGTAATAAGGCTTGGCGCAAAATCGGTAAAAGCTATCGAGATGATGCCAAAGCCTCCCGTGGAAAGGAGAGAGGACAATCCCTGGCCGCAGTGGCCAAAGATCTTAAAGACCGATTATGGGCATGAGGAGGCTATAGAGAAGTTTGGTACTGACCCCCGCATATTTGAGACAACTGTAGATGAGGTTATTTCCGATAAAGGCAGGATAAAGAAAATAAAGATAGTTAAAGTTTCTTTTGATAAAGGAAAGTTAAAAAAGAAAAAGGACAGCATAAAGGAGCTTCCATGTGATCTGCTCCTCATTGCGGCAGGCTTTACGGGAGCCGAGGGGTATCTGCCCGATGCTGCAGGGGTAGCCACCACGGCGAGAGGCACGGTCTCTACAAAGGATCTGAGCTTTGCAACAGAAAAGGAGGGCGTGTTTGCGGCAGGTGATATGAGGAGAGGACAGTCCCTGGTAGTATGGGCGATCAGTGAGGGCAAGCGCTGTGCAGAGGAGGTGGATGCCTACCTGATGGGGTATTCCAACTGAGTTGTAATAAATCTTTATTTAAGAATATGACGGATGGTGCTGCACATCAATTTTTACAGGTCAGACAGCTGTAGATGAGGTAAGAAAAATTGAAGAAGAAATTAATATTAGAGGATGGAAGTGAATATATTGGAGAAGCCTTTGGCGCAGATACAGAGAAGGTGTGCGAGGTGGTCTTCAATACGACGATGGCGGGCTATCAGGAGATAATCTCGGATCCGTCATATACTGACCAGGCGATAGTGATGAGCTATCCCCTTATAGGAAATTACGGTATTACCGATGAGGACTATGAAAGCAGGCTCCTTGCTCTCGGAGGGCTGATCGTGAGGGATTACAACGATCAGCCTTCCAATTTTCGTTATACAAAGACTTTGTCAGAGGTGTTGGAGGAGGGTGGAGTTCCGGGGATCAGCGGAATAGACACCAGAAAGCTCATAAAGAGCATCAGAGACCTCGGCAGCAGGAGAGGTATCATTACGGATGAGACGGTAAGTGCAGATGAGGGGCTAAAAAAAATACAAAATACCCCTATCCCTCACGATGCGGTGAAGAGAGTCAGCTCAAAAAAAAGATGGTATTCAAGGACTGCGAATGCGCGCTTCAATGTAGTTGCGGTCGACTGCGGCATGAAGATGAATATTGTCAGGACCATGAAGGAATACGGGTGCAATGTAACGGTCGTCCCCTATGATACAAGCTATGATGAGATCATGATGCTAAAGCCCGATGGGATATTCGTATCTAATGGACCCGGAGACCCGGAGGATGTGACAGAGGTCATTTCATTGTTAAAAAAAATAAAGGGAAGGATCCCGCTGTTTGGTATATGCTTAGGGCATCAGCTGATAGCCCTCGCGTACGGAGCCAAAACCTACAAGCTGAAATTCGGACACAGGGGCGGCAATCATCCGGTAAAAAACATCATTACCGGCAAGATCGAGATCACCTCGCAGAACCACAGCTATGCGGTCGATGCGGCGTCTCTTGCGGGTACTGCTCTTGAAGCCTCACATATCAATCTGCTTGATAACACCATAGAGGGGCTGGTTTGTGAGAAGGATCATGTTTGCTCCGTACAGTACCATCCGGAGAGCGCTCCTGGGCCAAATGACAGCAGATGGTTTTTCGCTGAATTTGTAAGACAGATGGAGGAGGTAAAAGGGGATGCCAAAGAGAAATGATATCAAAAAGGTTCTCGTGATAGGATCAGGTCCCATAGTCATAGGACAGGCGGCAGAGTTTGACTATGCGGGGACACAGGCATGCCTCGCCCTCAAAGAGGAGGGCTATGAGGTGATCCTTGCCAATTCAAACCCTGCCACGATCATGACGGATAATATGATAGCGGACAAGGTATATATGGAGCCGCTCACTCTTGAATACGCAGCCAAGATCTGCCGGTATGAGCGTCCCGATGCCATCATCCCCGGGATCGGCGGTCAGACGGGGCTCAACCTCGCGATGAAGCTGTCTGACAAGGGTGTTTTGGATGAATGTGAGATAGAGCTGCTCGGTACCGGCAAGGACAGTATCAGATGCGCTGAGGACAGAGAGCTGTTCAAGGAGCTGTGCGAGAGGATAGGTGAGCCGGTGATACCGTCGGAGATCACCTACAGCGTAGAGGAGGGTATAGAGGCAGCAAAGAAGATCGGATATCCGGTGATACTCAGACCCGCATTCACTCTTGGAGGCACAGGGGGCGGTTTTGCGAAAGATGAGAGCGAGCTGAGAGAGAGGATGGAGACAGCCCTTGGTGCTTCACCGGTTCATCAGGTGCTTGTTGAGAAAAGCATTCGCGGCTACAAGGAGATCGAGTATGAGGTCATGAGGGACAGTAATGATACCGCGCTCACTGTCTGCAACATGGAAAACCTCGATCCGGTCGGGATACATACGGGAGATTCAATAGTCGTTGCGCCGTCGCAGACTCTTACCAACAGGGAATATCAGATGCTCAGAGATGCGGCGCTAAAGATAATCAGGGAGCTAAAGGTCGAGGGAGGCTGCAATGTACAGTTTGCGTTGGATCCCCAGTCCTTCAAATACTATGTGATAGAGGTAAATCCGAGAGTATCAAGATCATCCGCCCTTGCTTCCAAGGCGAGCGGCTACCCGATAGCAAGAGTCTCCGCCAAGGTTGCCGTCGGGATGAGACTTGATGAGATAATGTTAGCCAACACTCCGGCATGCTTTGAACCGGCGCTTGACTATGTAGTGACCAAGATGCCGAGGTTTCCGTTTGACAAATTTACGCTGGCATCCAATGTCTTGTCAACGCAGATGAAGGCGACGGGGGAGGTGATGAGTGTCGGAAGAACCATGGAGGAGAGCCTTCTCAAAGCCATACGCTCACTCGAAGACGGCAAAAATCACATCCATCTTGAAAAGTTTGACACCAAGCACATGAAAAGGGATGAGCTGCTTGAATACATAACAGAGGGAACCGACGACAGGATATACGCGATCGCCCAGCTCATGTGGATAGGCGTGGATCCGAACATGATATATCAAAAGACCATGATAGACATGTTCTTTCTCGACAAGATAAAAAACATAGTTGATTTTGAGAAAAAGCTTGAGGTTCTGTATACAGGCTCTGACAAGGCTTTAGAAAAAAACGATGAAGCTGTCACGATAGACAGGAAGCTTTTGTATGAGGCAAAAAGAATGGGCTTTTCCGATTCATACATAGCGGAGCTCACACACCTGTCTGAGGACGAGGTGTGGCGGATGAGGCGGGAGCTTGATATCTATCCGGTGTACAAGATGATAGATACATGCGCCGGAGAGTTTGACAGCTATGTGCCGTATTTTTATTCAACGTATGAGGATGAGAACGAGTCCGTAGTTTCAGATAAAAAGAAAATCATAGTACTTGGCTCCGGTCCTATCAGGATAGGTCAGGGTGTTGAGTTTGACTACTCAACAGTTCATGCGATCAAGACTATTCACGAGATGGGATATGAGGCGATAGTCATAAACAACAATCCCGAGACGGTATCCACTGATTATACAACAGCGGACAAGCTGTATTTTGAACCGCTTACGGTAGAGGATATCATGAATATAGTTGAGCTCGAAAAGCCCGATGGTGTGATAGTGACTCTTGGCGGACAGACAGCAGTAAACCTTGCTAAACCCCTGAAAAAAAGAGGCGTCAACATTGTCGGAACAGATGATGTTGCCATCAAAAGGGCGGAGGACAGGGAGGAATTTGAAAAGCTGACAGACGAGCTCGATATCCATCATCCCGCGGGAGAGGCGGTTTATTCGGTGGAAAGCGGTGTGGAGGCAGCGGCAGAGATCGGTTATCCCGTGCTTGTGAGACCGAGCTTTGTTCTCGGCGGCCGCGCCATGGAGATCGTTGCCAATGAAGAGATGCTGAGGCACTATCTGAAAACTGCCTTTGATATTTCAAAGGATGAGGATGACAAGGCTGCTTCCCGCTCAGCAGTTCTTGTTGACAGATACATAGTCGGCAAGGAGGTAGAGGTCGACGCGATATGTGACGGTATGGATGTATTTATCCCGGGGATCATGGAGCTTGTTGAGAGGACGGGAGTTCACTCCGGTGATTCCACAAGCGTATATCCGCCGTTCTCGATATCTGAGAAGGTCATGGATACCATCAGGGATTATACAACAAGGATAGGAAAGGGGATCGGTATAGTCGGTCTGTTCAATATTCAATTTATAGTTGATAAAAATGATGACGTGTGTATAATAGAGGTAAACCCAAGAGCGTCAAGAAGTGTACCGTTTTTATCAAAATCTACGGGATATCCGCTTGTAGATATCGCAGTGAGGGCGATGCTCGGAAAAAGTCTAAAGAGTCAGGGAATAACTGATATGACACCTCCTGCCGGAGAGATGCACTTTGTCAAGGCTCCTGCTTTTTCTTTTGAAAAGCTGAGGGGGATGGATGCGTATTTATCGCCTGAGATGAAGTCTACGGGAGAGGCGATCGGGTATGATACGAGGCTTAACCGTGCTTTTTACAAGGCACTTCAGGCATCAGGCGTCAAGATGAGACAGTACGGTACTGTCATTGTGACTCTGGCTGATGAGGACAAGGCGGAGGCGCTGCCTTTGGTGAGACGTTTCTATGAGCTTGGCTTCAATATTGAGGCTACGATCGGTACGGCTAATTTTCTAAAGGAGCATGGGATAAGGACCAGAGTGAGAGGAAAGCTCTCAGAAGGATCTGATGAGATACTAAAGTCTATACGCGCCGGTTATGTGAGCTATATCATCAATACACGGGCGGTTTTGTCAGGGATCCACTACGAGGATGGAGTAGCTATCAGGCAGTGCGCTGTTGAAAAAGGAGTTACCATGTTTACTTCGCTTGATACCGTCAGGATCGTGCTTGATGTCTTGGATGAGATATCGCCGACGGTGCGGGCTGTTTAGATCCTTAAAAAACAGTCGTAGATATATTTAGGAGGAGATTAGGATGGAATATACCCCTGAAGAGGTGATGCAGTATTTTGAAGAAGAGGATGTCAAGTTTATCAGACTTATGTTTCGTGATGCATTCGGTGTCCAGAAAAATATTTCTGTGATGCCCGGTGAGATGAAAAAGGCTTTTTTGGACGGTATCGGGATCAATGCCGGAAGAATAGCGGGCTTTGAGTCATCCGGCAGATCCAATCTGTATCTAAAGCCGGATATATCAACTCTTGCGATCCTGCCATGGAGACCCGAGAGCGGCAGGGTAGTCAGGATGTTCTGTGATGTTTGCGACGCCCGGGGAACTTCTGTTGACGCAGATACGAGAGTTATATTAAAAAAAGCGATCAAAAAGGCGGCTGATGAGGGAGTCAGTTTTAGGTTTGGCTCCATGTCAGAGTTTTATCTGTTCAAGCTCGATGATGAGGGGGAGAGGACGTATATACCCTATGATGAGGCAGGATATATGGACATAGCGCCTCTTGACAAGGGTGAGAATATCAGACGGGAGATATGCCTGACCATAGAGGAGATGGGGCTGAGACCTGAGCGTTCGCATCACGAACAGGGGCCGGGACAAAATGAAATAGACTTCCATTATGGGGATCCGCTCACGGCAGCGGATCATATGTCGACCTTTATGATGGCAGTCAGTACCATAGCCGGAAGGAACGGACTATATGCGGATTTTTCTCCAAAGCCCGTGAGGGACAAGCCGGGCAACGGATATCATGTCAATATATATGCAAAGAAAGTATCGGAAGCAGAGAGCTCATGCAGTGTCAATGACAGTAAAGACCTGACCGGAGCTTCTGCCGATGCAGGATTTGCGGGCAGCGGTCAGGATGTCGGCAGATATGTGTCTGCGGGGATACTCGACAAGATAAAGGAGATCACATTGTTTTTGAATCCGGCGGAGACATCATACAGGAGATTTGGAACCAATACAGCTCCGGACAGGGTGAACTGGTCACCTGATTCCAGATCATCACTTATGCATGTCAGTGAGAAAAACGGTATGATACGCACGGAGCTCAGGTCTCCCGATGCTCTTTCCAACCCGTATCTTGCATATTCGTTACTGATAGAGGCAGGATTATACGGGATCAGGAACAAACTGACACTGCCTGAGATGGCCGGTGATGACGATGATGAGAGGGAGCTCCTTCCCCAGTCCCTAAAAGAAGCAAAAGAGGCAGCACTGCACAGCGAGTTTGTAAGGAATATCCTTCCGGATTCCATAATGGAGATATATTGTTCCGGTAATTGAGGAAAACATGGCAGCACAAACAAAAAACGATCACAATGTTTTGATAGTGTCTTCATATGACAAGTTCACAGCCTCTGTGATGCGTGTACTCTCGGGGAGAGGATACCGCACCATAGAGGCTAAAAAGAGTGCTTCCACAGCCAGACGGGAGATACTTGAAAAAAGCTATGATATAGTACTTATCAATACGCCTCTTTCCGATGAGACGGGAGTTGAGCTTGGTATCGATATTTCCGATTCGTCCTCAACAGGCGTGATAATAGCCGCACCGGGAGAGTCCAGTGAAGATGTTGCGGAAAGAGTTACGGATCACGGGATCATAGTTGTAGCCAAGCCTGCCACAGGGAGACTCTTGCTTAGAAATGTAAGGCTTATCGGCGCGCTTCTTGACAAGCTGAAGGGTGCTCAAAAAAAGGTACTCACTCTCGAGGAAAAGATGGAAGAGATCAGGCTTGTAAACCGTGCCAAGTGGATCCTGATAGAGAGAGACGGGATGAGCGAGGATGAAGCGCACCGTTATATAAACAAGCAGGCTATGGACAGATGCGTTTCAAAAAAGGAGATCGCAGGCGAGATAATAGGGTGACGGGAGAAACAAAATGGAAAAGATGAGACCAAACAGAAAACTGTTATCGAGGCTTTTTTTCAGACTGCTGCCTTATCAGGTGCTTTTGCTTGTCATCACGGCAGGCACGGGAATAGTGGATTCGATATTTGCAAGCAACTTCATAGGAAAGGCGGCGATGACTGCCATAGGCTTTTATTCTCCGCTCAATCATTTTCTGTACGCGCTCAGTATTATGCTCGTGAGCGGCTCGCAGCTTCTTGTCGGGGAGGCTCTCGGAGGAAATAAAACGGGATCTGTCAGGAGATTTTTTTCAACTGATCTTATATGCTCATTTGTGATAGCGCTGTTAGTATCTGTTCTTCTTATCGTTGGGGCTTTGACGGGGGCTGTATCTTTATTTGGACTGCATCCCGATGAAGTGAGCGCCATCAACATGTATCTTGTCGGGCAGGCGTTTGGCATGCCCGCTCTTTTGCTCGGTCAGCAGGTCTTTTCTTTTTTGTCACTTGAAAACCAGACGGGAAGAACCACAGCCGCAAGTATAGTGTGCTTTGTCTCAAATGGTATTTTGGATGCCCTGTTTGTGATAGTATTTCATATGGGCACCCTTGGACTCGGTCTTGCTACAGCTCTCAGCAATTTTATATTTTTATCTGTTATGGTCGTGTATTATTTCGGCAAAAGATCAGAGATGAGATTTTCTTTTAGGGATTTTTCGGTTTCCGCAGCAAAGAAGATCATTAAAAAGGGATATCCGGGGGCTGTTTCAAGGTTCGTAGAGATGATAAGAAATATTGTTATCAATATGCTGATCATCAGATTTGTCGGGAGTATAGGACTTTCAGCCTTTGCAGCCATAGATTCCGTGATGGCTTTGTTCTGGCCGGTGCCGTTTGGGATGGTGGCAGTATCCAGGATGATGATGGGGATCAGTCTCGGACAGCAGGACAGACAGTCGCTTTCTGATATCAATCGCATAGTCTTTACGAGAGGGGTCGTGCTTCAGTGTATCCTCACCGCGGTCATCATGGCACTGTCGAAGCCTCTTGCGCTTATGTTTTACAATAACACATCTGATACAGCGTACATGATGACACATATGGGACTTTTTGTGATGCCGCTTTGCATGCCCTTATCAGTTATATGCCTGCAATATACCAGCTACGGGCAGGCTGTCGGAAAGAAGTTTTTTTCTGTGTTTGTAGCAGTGATGGACGGGGCGGTATTTGTTATGGCGTGCTCTTTTGTTCTCATACCTTTAATGGAAATGACGGGACTTTATCTGTCCAATATTTTAAATGGTGTTTTGTGCTGTATTCTTATATTGATTTATCTGATAGTAAAAAACAAGAGATTTCCGGGGAACATGGAGGAAGCTCTTGTTATGGATCCGGGAATCGGTGTTGCGGCGGATGAGAGGATGGATCTTAGTCTCAACGAGTCTGATAGTGTGACTATGGTATCCATATCTGTTATGGAGTTTTGCAAGAGAAAAGGTATAGATGACAGGAGAACATTTTTCTCAGGACTTGCCACGGAGGAGATGGCAAGAAATGTTTTTGAGCATGGTTTTGTTCTCGACAATAAGAAGCACTATATAAATATCCATGTGGTGCATACCGGTGATGATATTGTCATACGCATCACAGACAACTGTCCGGCATTTGATCCGCTTTCAAGAGCCGTGATACTTGACAGAGAGAATACTTCTGACATTCCTGTCCATGAGCACATGGTCGATAATATAGGTATCAGGCTGGTGAACAGGATCCTGAAGGAGGTCAGATATCAAAACCTTTTGGGTCTTAACATACTGACAATGAAAACATGAAAAATCAGAAAACGGCGCTGAATGAAGCCGAAACACTTGACAAACAGGGCAAAGTGCCGTATAATGTGGAATGTTTAAGTGCAGGACTAGTACATCGGTAGTATATCAGCTTCCCAAGCTGAGGAGGCGGGTTCGACTCCCGTGTCCTGCTGTAAAGAATAAAGCCTCGCAAACACCGTATTTTCGGTAGGTGCGAGGTTTTTGATTTTTCCGAAAAAGAACAATTGTTTGTGATAAAAAATGCAATTTACGACAGTTTACGACACTTAAGTGTCGTACCGGGTGTCGTACTTTTTATCCCAAGAAGCTCCGCACCGGCTAAAAAAGTTTCATTATCTGAGTGAGAATATATGTTAGCCGTGGTAGCAATATCCGCATGACCCATATAGTCTTTTGCTATGCCGAGAGGGACACCTGCTTTTTTAAGATCAGTGCAGTATGTGTGTCTCAAACAATAAGGTTCAAAGTCTGATGCCAGAGGATAAGGTGGTATAAGCTTGTTACGATACACCTTGCAGCCCATGGCAATATTCATTTTTCTTTTCAGATGGGTCGAGAGCCATTTATAAGAAGCCGGAGTGTGAGGCTGACCGTCAAGCTTGGTGGCAAACAGATTGAAGCCTCCCGGATCTATACCCTCTAAGTATTCAAGAAAATCCAAAGGAATAGGAACATACCTGTCAGCGTTGGCTGTTTTCGTTCCTCTGATATGAAGCGCCTTGATTCCCTCGATGATCCGGATGTCGTTCGATGCCACCTTGATAGCTTCTCCCGGTCTGCATCCACAGTAAAGCATAAAAAGAAACGGGACCATTCGGGGATCATCATAACATACCTGCAGGAGATACTGTCTCTCGGTTTCGGTTATTGCCCGTCTGTGAGTGGTGTGTCCCTCAGGTCTTATCAGATTTCTTGTCGGATCAGACAAGACGAGCTGGTTATCAAAGGCAGTCTTGAAACAGAAACATAAAAGCTGATGTACCTTTATGATGTAGGATTTTGAGTACCCTGCAAGATTATTGAGGATCTGCTGACACATAACCGGCTTAACAGACGATATGCTCATATTTCCGATGTATGGCAGTATATGATTATTAGATATGATTTCAAGATTAACCCTTGTCAGATCTGATATACCGATCTTGTACGTAGCAAGACATGTGTTCATCCAGTCTGATACCTTGGTATGCTTGTCAAGGATGATCCTGTGCTCTTCAAGATCTCTCAGCTTAAGAGCCTTCTTCTCGATAGCCTCTTCAAGGGTATCACCATACACATGATAGCGCTTTCCCTCAAATGTAAACGTTTTTTCGTACTTTTTCTTCATAGGCAGCTCCTTTCGGTATTCACAAAGTAAAAAAGGTGAGCAACCGAAGTTACTCACCCTAAACGGTCAAAGTAATAAGATGGGCGGCGTATCCATCATCTCAGATACCTTTTCAGGTGCGTCGGGAGCCTTTCCGACCTTTATTACTCTGTTTCATTTTTCGGAAGAATAAGAGTACTTTTCGGTATGGGAGTCCTGATTCCGTCAATATGTTCAAATAAATCATCCTTAATTTTTGATTTCATCGGATCAAGGATAAAATCAATACCTTCACGGCGAGCCTGTTTCGCTGCCGGTACAAAATCGCTGTCTCCGGAAATAAGAATTATCTGGTTAACCTGTTTCTTAAATGATAGAGAAGAAATATCAATGCCAATTCGCATGTCTACTCCCTTTTGCTCTATATTCAACTCTAAATCCGATGCAGTAAGATCATCAATCTTGATTTTTCCGTTTAGAAGCTTCTTTGTTGATTCTGGTTTAAGATAATAGTTTAATTGATTATCAGACAATACACCCATGCGAAGAGCAAGTTTCCTAAAATGCTTGAGTTCCGACAAGAAAGAATTCATCCAACTGTATTCTGGGGTTTTCTTCAAAACGATGTTATTTCGAGTGATCGGGTTATACACATTTTTATCTGACGGAGGACAATCATAATAAAAAATTCTATAAAGACATCTATCCTCATGTTTATCCGAAAGATGACGCATACAATATGAATATAACTCTTCGGCTCGATCTTTAGGCGTTTTTTCTCCAAATAGGTATTTAGCTCTTTTACGATAAAAGCCGCCGTCAACCAAGATAGCTGTCATAAGTTCATGTTTTTTAAATGCATATTGATTAGACATATCTTCCTCCAGATAAGTAATAATGCCCAGGGCGTTGTCAAATCCCGTATAGTGGGAAAGACATTGCCAAGGGCATGTTCATTGTGTAAAAGAATATATCACATTCCCACTCGGCTTGTCAATGATTTTTTTTAATCAGTTTTCACATTGGAGCAAAATTACCTGTTTACGATGCGGAAACCCTTTTTAACTCCTCTCTTTCCTCCTCCAGCAGTGTATCTATCCTTTCATCTATCCTTACTTTATTCGTATCAGACAGTTTTCTGTACTTTCTCATATGGTTTTCTTCGGCAGCGGTCAAGGGTGGAAAGGTGTCCTGATCGTCCGATTCCTCCCACCCCATGAGATAAGCAGGAGAGACGCCCAGGGCAGCGGAGAGAGCTTCGATCTTATCCGACGGCACATTGGTGACAATCTCGTTTTCGTACTTATATAAGGTTTGCTTTGAGACTCCTATGCGATTTGCAAGGTCAGTTTGAGATATATTCATAGAAGTTCGAGCTTTTTTTATTCTATCGCCAATCATGTCAACACCCCCTTAAATTAGTGATTTGTTTCAATTATAGCACAAAAAAGTTACAAGTCAAGAAAAAAATAACTTGACAAGTTACAAAGATGTGTTATAATGACAGTAACTTCAAAAGTTACGGAGGTGAGGAAATGGTAAATACAAAAGAGTTAAGAGGCATATTTGCCAAAAATGGTGTATCACAGTCAGATGTGGCTAAGATGCTCGGAATAACCCCAAAAACATTTTATATACGAATGCGGCGTGGAGTGTTTGGCTCGGACGAGATTCAAAAGATGATCGACGAGTATAAAATTGAAGACCCCATGGCTGTATTTTTTTGCCCTAAAAGTAACTTATAAAGTCACCATGTGCTATCCTACGGATACCACATGAATATACACTCTTGACAGAGTGTATATTAAAACATCTTAAAGCAAATCAGGGAGATAAGATGAATAAAGAAATGAGCAACTGCGAAGCAATTGTCCTACTTGACCATTTGATAAAGTCAAGTAGGGAAAATACTCCAAGGAAACTAAAGAAAGCAGAAGATTTAGCAATGTGCAAAGCTATATCTGCTTTATGGAAGGAAGCTTCCAAGGAGGAAGATTTCAAAAAGTGCAGTGATTTTTTTAACTCATGCTGCATCAAGGGCGAAGAGGATTATCTTCAGAGATATCATAAAACTCTTTACGATTCCAAATCTGAGAATTGATTGAGTCTTTGCACTTTTGGCAGACAGACTCACCGCCATGATAAGAACAACCGTTAAAGATATTCACAGTTGATGTGAAGATTATATATCCGGAACGTATGCGCTGGTCTCGGATACACCAGACAGGATATTTTGACTCATGCACGATATCACCCCCTTCCTCTTTTGGACTCGTTGCCCCTCTCCATTATAGAGGAAGGGATGATATAAATCAACAGGAGGGAATACCATGAGAAGACGCTTAGTTATATTTAGAAAACTGAACGATGCAGAGATCGAAGCTATAAGAATATTCTGTAAAGCTGACTCTGACATCAAGATGAATGTAGACGAATGCTTTACGGCTGTTTACGGGAAGCCGAGAGCCATTGCTCCTATTGCTGATATGTATGCTGAAAAGATCAAATACAGCAAGATCATAATAGGGAAGAAAGAAAATAGACTTGTGCTCTCCTGGCTCCCCGCAAGGAAGGTCATGTACTTTAATCGTCCATTAAATCAACAGGAGGGATCTATATGAATGAGGTTATCAACATAACGAGACAGACCGTGGTATCGCGGCTTAATGGCGGAGACGCCTCAAAGGTCATGCTCACAAGACACGATATAGCGGTGGCGTATGGCATGAAGAATGATGATTCTGCCGCAAGGAAGATGAGACAGATGGGTGTTCCCAAGGCAGGGAGGAATCATTATTTTATCGATGATGTTGCCAACGGAATCATGAGAGAGCGTATGGCTTCGATGTGAGGTGCGTATGAACGAGTTGATTGACGACATCCTCGATCTGTACGAGGGTATGAGCAAAAGAGAGATCATCAAGGAACTGGCGGTAGATATCGGGAGCGCGCTCTTTATGGCTGCCGGGATCGTGTTTTTACTTTTTATACTGCCGTTGTAGGAGGGATTTATGATCAAAAGAGAAAAGTGTTATCCGGGTACCAATGTGAAGGTAACATCAGGGCTGTTTGTTCTTGAATGTGAGAACGGACACAGAGGATGGTATCTGGTACCGACGGATGTATGTGCCAAATGCGGCGCTGAGATCATGAGGGGAGACTATGCCAGACGGATCACAAATAGTTCGGACTACAGATGCGTTTCTTCCTATATAAAGGAAAAGACGAAAGACCCTGCAAGTCCTTCGTCTCGGTAGTGGGGTTTGTCGCCCTAAATGGAACAAATATAGTATAGCAAACATTTGTTCATTTTTCAAGAGTTTTTTTGATTTTTTTGGGGGTTTTATTCCCCCTTTGAGACTTGCTAAGGTTATTCATTTAACGACTAAAAAGGAGTCCTATGCCATACATCAGATGTGAGACAATAGCAGGTCGGACTATTATCCAAGAACAGTATCAGGCTCCCAGATGGAATGTGAAGGTGCCCGACAGGCTCCCGCCATCGGATGTGATGAGTGAAGCGCAGGAGATGGCGAACGCAAGAAGGGAGTGCAGGGAGCTGACAATAAAACTGAATGCCAATTTTTCTCCGGGTGATTTTCATCTCGTGCTTGATTACACGAGGGACAACAGACCGGAGACGATAGAGGATGCAAAAGAGGATCGAAGTGCTTTCATGAGGAGACTGCGGTATGTCTACAAGAAGGCGGGTGTGATCCTAAAATATGCCATAGTGACCGAGTACGGCAAGAAGGGCGGACTCCATCATCATATCATCGTCAACAGAGACCGCAACATCGATTCGGACGAGATCAGAAGGATATGGAAGAAGGGTAGAATCCACCTCAACCCGATGGAGGATAACCCGAACTATCAAAGACTCGCCGAGTACATCCTCAAAACGAGAAAGTACTGGCGAAAGCTTGGCGGTCATGGCAGACAGTGGACGTGTTCGAGGAATTTAGTTCGACCCGAGACCAAAAAGACAATCATGAAGAGGGATGCTTATTTTGAACTTCCCAAACCAAAGAAGGGTTATGTCCTTGATACCCAGTCGGTCAGAGAGGGCGTGACAGAGGATGGGTATCCGTGGAAGTCGTGCGTGTATATCCGCGCCGGCAATGATCCGTGAAAGGAGCAGCTATGAGAAAGAAAAAGCTTTTGATGCATGATGAAGAGTGGTGTTGTTTTCTCTGCGGCAGAAATGGCACGCAGGATCCGCTTGAATGGCATCATGTGTTTGGTGCAGCGAACAGGAAACTGTCTGAGAGGTACGGGCTCAAAGTCAGGCTCTGCAAGTGGCGGTGCCATAACGGAGCTGATTCTTCCGTACACATGAACAAGGAGGTCAGGCGTGATCTCCAGGAGAGAGCGCAGATGTGGTTTGAAGAGAATTATCCGGACGAGGATTTTGTCAGCCTGTTCGGGGCAAACTATATCGGGCTTTCCGAGTAAGGCTGTAAAAGCACTTTATATATCACAAAATAACTGCCCCTTGTGCAAGCCCCGGTCAAATTATTCCATTGCACCTTTGATTTGTTTGGATTTCTGATTTCTCCCCAAAAAACTATTGTTACGATGTTGCTATTAACTGCCGGGGCTTGCACAGGGGACAGGGAAAGGAGGTTTTTGTACTTTTTGTACCCCCTAAACGTGTGCGCGCGTGTGCGCGCGTATAATGAAGAAAAGGAGTGAATATCATGAATGAAATAGTAAACGTATCCCTCGATTATCTGATCCATCATCCGGGAAACCCAAGAAAGGAGATCGGAGACATCGAGGAACTGATTGAGTCTGTCAAAACACAGGGTGTGATGCAGAATCTGACGATTATTCCTATCAACTACTGGGACTCAGAGGTTTCAGAAGTACAAGAGGATGAGATCAAGGATAAGATATCTGATGTTATGTTAGGGCTCTCCCAGATGGAGACACAGATCCTTTTTTATATCCTGATAGGCAACAGAAGGTTTGAAGCTGCCAAGGCGGCAGGGCTTGAAAGTGTGCCGTGCCGTATTGTGACGAATATGAGCAAGGACGAGCAGGTCGGCTTGATGCTGCTTGAAAACATCCAAAGGGCTGATCTGACTGTTCCGGAACAGGCAAGAGGTTTTCAAATGATGATTGACCTGGGGGCTACGGTGGAGAGTCTGTCAGCCGATACAGGGTTTTCTCCTGCAACTATATACCACAGGCTCAATATCGCGAAGCTTGATGAAGAGTTGGTGGATGTTGCAATTATGAATCATCAGCTGACCTTGTCGGAGTTTGCGGAGCTTGAAAAGGTCGAGGATATTGAGAAGAGAAACCATATACTGAAGACTTACCCGGGAAATATCAAGTTTGGCGTTTCAAGGGCTATAGAGGAAAAGAATACAAAAGAGTGGCAGCGGGACGTTTTTTCCAAAATACGCAAGGAACATCTGTTGGAGGAAAAGCCTGATAGTATCAAGACATGGGATGACGGCGTTAAAATGATAGCGAGTCTTGATGTTGGTGACGAGGTTGATATATCTGTCTTTCCGGATGCGAGAATATACTATACGATCTCATGGCGAGGGCTGGGTTTTTATTATGTTGACGAGGAAAAACAGAAGGAAATCAAGGCAAAGAAAGACATAGAAACCGCCGAGCAAAAGCAAAGAGAAGAGAAGATCAAAGCTCTGAGGGATGATGAAGAGAAGATCAAAACAGAGATCGAACGCTATGTTCGATACCTGATGAAGGAGCCTACGGTTTTTGATGGCAAAGATGCGATGGAGAGTATCTGGCAAGGAATGATGAATTGTGAGTATGGTTTCAGTGTCGACACAGATGATATATGTGCCTACATGGAGGATGAGCCGGAAGATGAGCTGGAAGATGAAGAAGCAAAAACGAGATTAGCCAAAATCCCGGTACCTGTACAGATGCTTGTGACACTGTATGATACTTTGCGGTATGGAGATTTTCATATGTACGGCGGACGGTACGATGAGGAAAAAATGAATGAAATTGATCGCCTCGTCTCAATCATGAAGGATTATTTTGGGTTTGAATGGGATGAAAAGACCGAGGAGGTCTATGAAAGTCTCGTAAACGGAACACATAGCGGCTATGCGAGGTAGGGCATGGAAGATATTGACAAAAGATGTTTTAGTTGTGAGCTGCCGGACTGTATAAACTGTCTCGAAAAGACGGCAAAGAAGAGAAAACCGTATGAGAGTTATATAGATCAGGGTTATGATATCCCGGCTGAGGCAAAGAGGCTCGGGATATCAAAGAGTGCCCTGTATGACAGGATCAGGCGAGGCGGTTTGGAGTGGGCGCTCAGCGGCGAGGACAGGAGGAAAAAGAAGAAATGAAGCAAAAAAAGATCATATATTTTTTGATCGGAATTATAGCAGGTATCATCATAGGCGTGGGGTTGATCGGCAGCGGAGCAATAGCAAAGACTATCAAGGAGCCGCTGGGAAAGTGGTATATATCAACATACTCAGCACACTGTAATACCCCATCAGGAACTCACAACACAAGTTCCGGGGCATATGCTACAGCCGGGAGAACGGCAGCGGTAGACTTAAAGAACCCACTTGTACCGATGGGATCATGGATCTACATTGACGGCATAGGCAAGAGACACGTTGAGGATTATGGAGGCTTCGGTCGCTATAACAGCGGTCGCCGTGCCGTGGATGTCTTTACTGATGGCAGCGGCTATCTGGTCGAACGCCGTGTTTGGTTGTTACGCCCTGAGACCAAAAAGGAAATCAAGAAGCGGAAAGCCAAGGAGAGGAAGAAGCGTGAGGCAGAACTTGAAAAGAAACGTAGGGCAGAACAAAGAAAGCCTTTCGTTCTGGTCTACGATCCTGCTCTCTTACCATGGCAGATCGTGACAGATAAAGACATCATCCCATCCGGCACTGTGCTGGTAGAGTGGAGTAACATGATGTTCCAGTGGCTTGACGTGGCAAGAACCGAAAAGGGTATAGGTCACGTTATCAAGATCGGCAACCGGGCAGCGGTCATGTGTCATACACAGATCCGCTTGCAGGATGTAATTGAGGGGGCGGTAGGATGAAAATATTGGAGCTTGAAGAAATAAAGGTTGAGCGTGAGGCTTTACGCAGAAGAGAAAAGCTACTCAATGGGCGAGAGAGCGAGATAAACAAGCATCAGATTGATGCAAGCCTGATAACGGTAGATGATCTTTTGATAAAAGATGATGTAGATGAAAGAGTGGTCAATTTCATCATGGGGCACTCCAGAGGATTCGTTGATGGCTTCATTGAAGCTCTTAACGAGATTATAGGTGCTTTGTCATGTGAGTATAGAGACATCAAGATGACCGAGGACGAGTTATATATGCTTGTTCAGTTAGGCGAGAGAAAAGAGAGGGCATGGCTGAAAGACGACAAACAAGTGCGGATTCTGAAAAAGCATGGATGGGAAATGATATTCGATATTGGTGGCAGACATTGGCAGAAAAAGGCGGAGGAGGTAGACGATGACACTTGATGAAGCGATAAAGCATTGTAAGGAAGTGGCAAAAGAACAGGATAAACTGTGTAAACGATATGATGATGCAAGCGGTTATTCCAGAAGTCATAACGAAGCCATAAGAACTACTGATGCAAAAAGGTGTGAGGAATGTGCCGAAGAACACAGACAACTTGCGGCATGGTTAAAGGAGCTAAAAGACGCAAAGGAAACCTTGCAAGCCATGTACGGGAAACTTGGTTATCCTTGAAGAGAAACATTCAAAACGATATAGAAAAGAATGTAAAAGCAGAAAGTGAGGTAGAAGAATGATAGTATGGAGTATTTGGGATATATTAGGTATAGTATTTTGGGTATTGATAATTTTAGTATTTATATTAGTTTGCATAGCGAATGTAATCAAAGGTAAATTGCATAATATTTTTAGAAAAAATAAAGCAAACAAAGAAAGTGAGGATAAGGAATGACAGTTAAAGAGATTCCTGTAAATATAAGATGCTTAGAATATAGGCAGGATAAAGACGATACAGATTATGGTTCATGCCTTTATGCAAGATTTTATTTCAATCTTGACAAGTACGAACTGAATATCATATCAGATGTTGGAAATTATGCTTATCAATGGGTTGCCACACCAAAGCATGAGAGTTTTTTGAAGCTTATGGCACGAATAACAGACGGTTATCTTTTGGGTAAATTGTGTGGAAGTCCAGAAGAGTTTGATTATGAAGCCACAAAAGCACATTTTTATGACTATGCAGATGACAAGGACGATATAAAGCATCTTGACGAAATCTTTGAGGAAATCGAGTGTAAGTACATCCCCGACAACGGAGAAACTTTTATAGAACTGTTTGAACAGGAAAATGACGGATGGTGGTGTGATGTGTGGGAATATCCCATATACAAGTACACAGCATGGCAGGAAAAGATAGTAAGTGTGTTTAAGGAACATATTCAGCCTGTTATAATAAAAATGGTCATGGCAGAAAGTGAGGAACAAAAATGCAAATAACAGCAGGAAACGTAATCAATAACTTGAAAAGCTGGAACTATCAGGCTTTAGGATCTTACAATCTCAAACAGGAAGAAGCAAAGGCTGTGATAGATGCCATCGAAAGAGAAAAGCCCAAAGTAGTAAAAGAGATCAACAAGGGCGATTACTACCACATAGAGTGTCCATCCTGTGGCAAACCATTGCACTCGACGGATATATATTGTTCCGGATGCGGACAGAAGCTTGCCAAGAAAGTGAAAAAACGACAAGGTCAGAGTTGAAGTGACTATAAATAGCTTTCAGATGATCGACAGAAAACGAGGATAGCTGATGTACTATGGTAAACATACCGGAAAGATAGACTGTCCTCTATTTCTGCGGGAATCAAACAAAGAGATCACCTGCGCGATAGAGGAAAATTATCTGTCTGCCAAAAAGTTTCAGTCCAGAGAAGAAAAGGAAGACTATCAAGAGCATCACTGCTGTTTTGGCTGCATACGCTGTGATGGTTATTTAGGCACTATAAAAATGTCTTGAAAAAGTTACCCTAAATTTGGGGTGACTTTTTCAATTTAGTGTGGTATAAAGGGTACAAGCGAACGGATATTCGGAATGTTTGTTCGTTTTGACGCGAGGAAAAAGACCTGAGAGAGGAGAAAGACCTCTTGACACCACGGAAAGACGTGAGAGACCACAGAGACAGTTCTGTTGACGCCGGGGAAAGACCTGAGATTTGACGCCGGGGAGAGACCCGAGGGAGGATCATATGAGTGATTCGTTTATTTTTAATCTTCAGCAGTTCGCCGAGGGTGGCGATGCAGGAGGCACAGGCGATGTAGGAGGTACAGGCAATGCAGGAGACACAGGCGGAGAACCAGATGCCGCCGAGGTAGCAGCAAAGCACGCCGAGGAATGGAACAAGATCATCAAGGGAGATTTCAGAGAGGACTACCAAAGAGCCATCAGCGATCAGGTCGACCGAAGATTCAAACGCCAGGACGAGCTTGAAAAAGAGGTTGCAGGGTATGGCAAGCTCAAAGCTTTTTTAGGCGAAAGATATGGTGTTGAAAGCCCGGATGAAATCTTAAACGCCATCATGGATGATGATGCTTTGTTCCAAGAGGCAGCGGCTGAAAGAGGCTTATCAACAGACCAGTACAAGGAGATGAAAAAGCTCCAGTTCGAGAAGGAACAATCCGACAGAGAACTTGAAGAGATCGAACGCCAGAGGGCAACGGATGAGATATATGCCGGATGGATCAGGGAATCCGAGGGCGTAAAAGCTGTATATCCGAATTTTGATCTACAAAGTGAGATGGAGAACGAAAGATTTTTGTCTCTTTTGACCAAAGATGTTGATATGCTGACGGCTTATCAGGTAGTGCATATGAATGACGCTATCACGGGAGCTATGCAGACAACCGCTCAAACGGTGGCTGAAAAGATCACCAATAATGTCATAGCAAGAGGCATGAGACCTTTGGAAAATGGCATTGCAAGTCCTACACAGCCGACAGTAGACAAGGTTGACTTTTCAAAATTGTCCATAGAGGACATGAAAAATTACGCAAGAAGGGCAGAAAATGGAGAGAAGATCACATTCAAATAGCCCTTCAGACAGGAGGACTAAATGAACGTAAAGTACAAGCTGAATCTTCAGCAGTTTGCCAATGCAAACACCAACACAACCACACAGGAATCTCTTTCGGATGAGATGAAGACATACTACGAGACCGCACTTATCAAGATGGCTCAGGAAGAGCTCATCCATGATCAGTTTGCCGATAAGAAGCCCATCCCGAAGGGTAAGGGTAAAACGACCGAGTTTAGGAAGTATGCTTCGCTGCCGAAGGCATTGACGCCACTCACCGAGGGTGTGACTCCAAACGGACAGAGTCTGAGCGTGTCTGCGCTCACCGCAACTGTAGATCAGTACGGCGGCTATGTAACTCTTTCCGACATTCTGGAGCTGACTGCGATTGATAACAACCTCTTTGAGGCTACTGAACTTATCGCACAGCAGGCAGGGCGCACGCTTGATACCGTCACGAGGGATGTTCTTCACGGTGGCACGAACGTCATCTACGCACCGAAGTCAGGGGGAACAGCCGTTACACAGCGTTCGGGGCTTGACATGACATGTCTTCTGACTCCGGATCTGATCTTAAAGGCTCGCACTCTTCTCAGGAAGAACAACGCACAAAAGATCCCGTATCAGGGTACTGAGGCATATGTAGCCATCGTTCATCCGGACAATGTTGAGGTTCTTGTAAAGGATCCCGGCTGGAAGGATTGGACAAAGTATACCGATCCCGAGAAGATGTACAAAAACGAAGTTGGAATGATCCACGGAGTGCGCATCATCGAGAACACGGAAGCAAAGATCATCAATGATAACACCTGTCCGGTTCTCACTCCGGCTGCAGGAGATAATCCGGCTACTTACTACTCTGTATACTCCACGATCGTTCTTGCTGCTCACGCATATGGCGTGACAAAGATTGAGGGCGGCGGTCTTCAGCATATCGTCAAGCAGCTCGGCGAAGGCGATGATCCGCTGAATCAGAGGGCTACAACAGGTTGGAAGGCTACGAGAACAGCGAAGAGACTTGTAGAGGAGTACATGGTACGTATCGAGAGTCTTACACCGGCTTCGGCAACAGAACCCGCTAACTGATTTTGACATGCTCCCGGCTTTTGCCGGGAGCTGATTTGGAGGTAATTATGGCAAGGAAAATCGACGATGAAATCAAAGAGACCACGGAAACCGCAGAGACCACGGCAGCCCCGGCAAAGGATCCGGGGATGCGGCTTGTCGACGCTTTTTATCCCGATATGCCGGGAACTGACTACCACGGCGACATCACGGTAGGTCTCAACGGCGTTATGTACAAGATAAAAAGGGGCGTAGCGGTAAAACTCCCTCTTGCGGTAAAAGAGATCATCGACCGCTCTATCGCAGAGGACGCGAGGGTAGCAGAGATGATCGAGCGCATCAAGGAAATGGGTAAAAATCAGCCCATTGCAAACCTTTAATTATGAGTGGGGCTATATGCCCCACATTTTTAAGGAGTCAATATGACTATAGAACAGGCGATAGACAGGGCTGACAGGTTAAGACCTAACCCCTACACCATAACAGAAAAAGTAAAGTGGCTTTCAGAACTTGACCTGCAGGTGTATTCCGAGGTCATTTTGATGGCTGATTCAAACTGGAAATATAGGACTATCGAAGAAGAGGTGAAAGACGGCGAGGGAAATGTGGTAGAGGTCAAAACCATCGAGGATAAAACAACGAAGATCCCGGCGTTTGAATTTGACGGATACGACGAAACCACTTCGCTTGGCACCAAACTTCTGATAGATGACATATATGCGAACACATATGTAGATTATCTGATCTCGAAGTATGATCTGTATTCGAGAGAGATAAACGCATACAACAATTCGGCACTGGTATTCAACAATGAGTATCAGAGTTTTTGTGCGTGGTACAGAAGGAACAACAAGCCGATCACAAGGAGGGTGAGAGGGATATGATCTTACCGGAGCTTAGAGAGGGACGGTATATAAGGTACTCTGTCGAACAGTTTTTAGGATACAATAATTCCGAAAGGTGCTCAGAGGCAGAAGGGTTTGACGAGGTCAACATATCTTCTGACTTCTTCCCTTTGTTCACTCCCAGAAGACGAAGAGTTATAGTCGAGAGTGATATCTCAGGTCTAAAAGGGCTTCATGTAAACGAAGGCTTGGTAGAGATCAAAACAGACTCAAATGATATAGATAATGTCCTTTTTTACGATGGCGAAAGGATAGGGCAGCTCCCCGGAACAGGTAAAAGACAGATGTGTTCCATGGGAGCTTATGTCATTATATACCCGGATAAATACAGATTCAACACCAAAGACAAGACTTTAGAGTCTTTGGGAGCAAGGTTTACGACCTCATCATCGGTGACCTTTATCCCGTGTACCATGGATGGCACTACGATAAATCCCACGGTATCAAGTACGGAGCCTGCCAACCCCACAAATGGTCAGTACTGGTTAGATACTTCGACAACTCCCAACTCTCTCATGCAGTGGTCAGAGTCACAGGGGATGTGGAATGCCGTGCCGACGTCTTATGTGAAGTTATCAGCCACGAACATAGGCAAGAACTTCAATAAGCTTGATGTAGTATCGATATCCGGAGTAACAGGGACATACGCAGGCACTTTCAACACGGATATGGCTATCTGGGACAAGACAAATGATCAGATAGTCGTGACCGCCCTCATAAACTCTACATTTACAAACACCGGCATAACGATAGAGAGAAAGATACCTGATCTTGATTTTATCTGCGAACACGACAACAGGATATGGGGATGCAATTCCGAAAAGCATGAGGTTTACGGTTCAAAGATAGGTGATCCGACAAACTGGTACTCATACCTCGGTACCGCAGCTGACTCATATGCTGCCACCGTAGGAACTGATGGGGAGTTTACCGGGTGCGCCGCGCATGGGGGCAGTGTAATCTTTTTCAAAGAAAGATATATACACAAGCTCTACGGTACAGCACCCTCCAACTATCAGTTTGATACAAAGCCGGAGAGGGGCATACAAAAAGGGTGCTATGACTCGGTCGCTCTGATATCGGGAGTGCTCTTTTATAAAGCCGTAGACGGCGTTGTGAGGTATGAGGGGAGTTATCCTACCCTTATATCACAAAACCTCGGACAGACCCCATACAGTGAAGCCATAGGGGGTGTCTGGAACGGGGTTTACTATGTAGCAATGAAAGACAGAAACGATATTCAGAAGCTTTTTACCTTTAACACCTCAAACGGGCTGTGGCACATAGAGGATGCGCCCTCACACATTGAATTTATGGCAGAGTATGAGAACAGGCTTTTGATGTTCAACAGCTTAAGACGGATGCTCCTTGCCGCAGGCGATGAAGTAAAGATAGGATCAGGAGTGTACAGTATAGATCCTGTGCCTTTACTGTGGGAGAGGACATTCGGTATCACGGGGATAGATGCATCGTCAAGTTCGGATCCACACTTGAC
>JAGBOK010000004.1 GCA_017633905.1 Eubacterium sp.
CAAATATCCTTCTCATTTTCCTGATCCTGAAAACAAAAAGGGTACGCCGGGAGCGTACCCCTTTTAATACTGCATCCACACCACGAAAGCCCGAACACGCTCCGGAACCGTCATGGTCTGATAACGTAATATCAAAACAATGTGCCGCTTGATGAATAAATTGCTTTTCCGGTATTGGTCGCAAGCTGGTTGGTTGCCTGATTGATAAGCGCTGATGATTTCTGGTTGATGGAATCAGCAAGTGATCCTGAACCGCTAAACAGCGTCTTTAGTGTAGACTTGTCGGCAGACTTCAGTGCATCCTTGTCAAGTGACAGGGTGTTGTCCGCATTGATGGTAATACCGGCTTTGTTAAGCATAGTCTCAGAGCCCTGAAGCTTCTCCGTTGCCCATACCTGTGTCTGCAGGATCCCGTATGAGTTGAGATTTTTGGTCGCGTTGAGCGTTGTATTGTAATTCTTGACAAAGCTCTCCACGCTCGAAGCTATCTTCTCATCACTCGCTGTATCAAAATTGAGACTTCTTAACTCCTTGGTCGCGGAATAAAGACCTGTCGCTCCGCTCTTAAGTGATGACAGACTCTTCTCGCTGTCTGTCGTTCCGGAGCCGCTTATCGTGTTTTGAACCGCCTCGGAAAAAGCATCCTTGCCTTCCTTTTCATATACGCTTTTCAATGCCTTCTTGTAAGCACCGCTTTGGATCATCTTCAGATCCGATATACCCGACATCCACCCCATGGATGAGGATGAACTGTCAGATGTGTTACCAAACAGCGCCGCGTACGGATTGTAGGTATTCAGCGTACTGACATCAATTCCCTTGCTCATTTGCATCACTCCTTTGATATAAAACGGTCATCCTTGACCGGACCCATAATTCCACTATCATTTTAACATAACTGCCGGTATTTGACAAGTATTTTTTGAAACTAAAGTTACTATAAGCTCCTCAAGATCGCATTCAGCAGGTCATCGTATTCATCGAAGGCGGGCAGCTCGGGGTGAGCCTTCTTGATCTCCTCCGTGGAGCGGAAAAGAAACCCTGCCTTTGAAGCTTCTATCATAGCAAGATCGTTAAAACTGTCGCCTGATGCTATGGTATCAAAGCCGATAGACTGTAACGCCTTTACCGCCTCATACTTTGATTTCTCGGTACGCATCCTGTATCCGGTGATCGTGCCGTCATCAGCAACTTCAAGCGAATTGCAAAAGATCGTGGGGTATCCAAGCTTTGCCATCAGAGGTCCGGCAAACTGTGTAAAGGTATCACTCAGGATTATAACCTGACACTCCCTTCTGAGGGCATCTAAAAACTCCTTTGCTCCGGGGAGAGGGTCGATCCCTTCTATGGTATTTCGGATCTCTGTCAGTCCGAGCCCGTTTTCTCCCAGAATATCTATCCTGTATTTCATGAGCTTGTCATAGTCAGGCTCATCTCTCGTTGTTCTTTTCAACTCGGGCAGACCTGTCGCCTCCGCAAAAGCTATCCAAATCTCCGGTACGAGCACCCCCTCAAGATCCAAACATGTAATTGTCATAGTCATTTCTCCTTTAAATTATGTTTTTTTACAAAATCAAGAAACTCTCTCTCAGGCAAAGGCTTTGAAAAATAAAAACCCTGTATGTACTCTATCCCGATCCGTTTCAATTCTTCAAGTTCTTCTCTTCTCTCAACTCCCTCGGCGACGATCTTTAAATTCATCTTGTGGATCATATCAACTATGGTACCCATCACAAGCCTTGCGCGCTCGTTGACAAAATAAGACTGAACCATATTTCTGTCAAACTTGACAATGGCGACGGGCATATCTATGATGTAATCAAGATTCGACTGCCCGTTTCCGAAGTCATCCAACGAGAAATTAACACCGAACCTTATCAGCTCATTCATATTATCTATTACGTTTTGTCTTATCTCTATTGATGAGCTCTCAGTGATCTCTAAGTTGATATATGAGGGATCGATCCCGTATTCTCTGAGTATTCCCCTATACGCTGCCGAGAGCTCTCTCTGCTCACACTGTTTGACGGAAAGATTCACTTCGATATACTCGATCCCGAGCCTCCTCGGATCTTCTTTTCTGATGAATTCACATACCTTCTCAAACACTATCCTGCCAAGTTCAAGTATGTGCCCCGTTTCTTCGGCAACAGGTATAAACAGTCCCGGAGGAATGATCGTTCCGTCCTTTTCTCTGATGCGCACCAAAGCCTCAACAGAGACAAACTTTTCTTCCTCCACTGACCATATGGGCTGATAGAACACCACTACCCTGTCCTGCTTGATCGCCGCTATCATGGCATCCTTATGCTTTTCAAACTCTCTTGCCTCGCGAGCCATCTGCTCATCCAGATATATCACGGCTCCGGTATCATCCACGCTCTTGTTGAAGGCATAGTTGCTGAGAGCAAATATCATAGGGGCGGATTCTACGACCGAGTTGTCCTCCATCACGAGAAAGGTCGGTGACAAAAGTCTCTCCTTGCCGCCGTGATATCCGTATATCCACTCTCTTGAAAAATCCTTTCTCAGTTTCTTTATGATCTCCGCCAGATCGCATTTGCCATACTCAAAAATCATGACAAAGCCCGACCGGTTGTTCCTGAACACCCTTGCTCCGGCAATAGTCTCAAAATATGCGACCAGTGAATCCCTGAGATCCTTTTCTGCCTCTATGATGCCCGGCTGTGTGGAAAAGGAAACACTTATCATGGAAAAAGGAATCTTTCTGTTGTACTGCTGATTCATGAATTCGTGCAGCATCGGGAGATTGAATACACCGGATACCCTGTCAAGTCCTGCGATCGGATTTTCAAGTATGGCAAACAGTATGGTCATGCCTATTGCCGTCGCAAAGCCTATCAAAAGGAGCTGGTTGTTCACAAACTGCACCAAAGCCGCACCGATCCAGCATACGACCCAGAGAACCACGCCTCTGTGGCGCTGCCTGTTCATTTTTTTTCTGTATCTGACAAGAAGAACGGCTGTTATTATAAGTACGAGCAGGCATGAAAAATATGTTGCCAAAACAGCCGGTCCCTCCGTAAAGGCATGTGAGGGATCATCCACATTGAACTTGATCGGAAGCATTATGATCGCTATTGTGGACAAGATGTCATATCCGAGGAATGTATACGCGATCTTTTTGTATTTTTCATATGGAAAGCAATCATACATGGAGTATATCAAAGCAGATGTCGCCTCAAACACAAGACCTATGATATATGCCTTGCAGGCAGTCTCCGTCATCCATGTGGGATTGGTGTCTATATAGAAAAGTGCGATCATGGATAAAATATCAAAGCATATGGTAAAGATCGCTACTGAAAGCGCTGCTATGAACAATTTGGATGAATACAGAATAAACCTGCGGCGACCGGCTATCAGATTCATGATAAAAATAGTCACCATAAGGAATAATCCACACACCTGAATCTCTATGTTCATGTGCATTCCTCCTGCCTAAAAGCTTTCATTGTTACTATCCACGACTGTCACTCCATCTTTGCAAGTCTGGCACTCTGGTCAGCCGCAACCAATGAATCTATGATCTCATCAAGATCTCCATCCATTATAGAATCAATCCTGTGAGTTGTCAAATGAATACGGTGATCCGTGACTCTCCCCTGCGGAAAGTTGTACGTCCTGATCTTCTCGGATCTGTCCCCTGTTCCTATCTGTGATCTTCTCTGCTCAGCCTCGGCATCATGCGCCTTCTCCTGTTCGAGCTCATACAGCCTTGCCCTGAGGACTTTGAGAGCTTTGTCTTTATTTTTCAGCTGTGATTTCTCATCCTGGCATGATACCACTATACCGGTCGGAATGTGTGTGAGCCTGACTGCCGAATCTGTCGTGTTGACACACTGTCCGCCGTTGCCCGATGCCCTGAACACATCAAATCTGCAATCATTCATATCGATGTTTACCTCTACATCCTCGACCTCCGGCATGATCGCGACCGTAGCCGTGGATGTATGTATCCTGCCGCCCGACTCCGTGACAGGTATCCTCTGAACCCTGTGACCACCGCTTTCGTATTTAAGTCTTGAATAGGCGCCGGAACCATTGATCATAAACACGATCTCTTTGAAGCCTCCGAGACCATTCTCATTGGAATTCATCGTATCTATTCTCCAGTGATCCCTCTCGGCGTATCTCATATACATCCTGAACAGATCCGCAGCAAAGAGCGCCGCCTCATCACCGCCCGCACCGGCTCTTATCTCAACTATTACATTCTTGTCATCATTGGGATCCTTGGGCAGTAACAAAAGCTTTAATTCATTTTCTATGGTGCCAAGCTTCTCCTTCAGGTCATAGAGCTCCTCCTTGGCAAGCTCTCTCAACTCCTCATCACTCTCCTCCTCGAGCATTGCCTGCGCATCACTTATACCGGTCTTTGCGGCGACGTACTCGTTGTATTTGTTTACGATGGGTTCAAGCTCTGCCTGCTCTCTCATCCTCTCCCTATATACATCAGGATCATTCGTGACCTCGGGAGATGACAGTTCCTTCAGAACCTCATCATATCTAAGCGCTATATCCTCAACATGTTCAAACATAATAACCTCCCCTGACGACCCGGTCTTTGCCCGCCAGATCCCTGATCACTTCTATCCCGTCAAGACCGCTGCTTCTCATCAGCTCACTCACATCCTCCGCCTGATCAAAGCCGATCTCAAACAGAACGATCCCGTCAGGTCTTATGTGGTCTTTTATGCCATCGAGTATTTTTTTATAGAAAAAAAGTCCGTCCTCTCCGCCGTCGAGAGCCATCACGGGCTCATATTCCTTCACCTCGGGCATGAGCAGATCCATATCATGTCTTCTGATATACGGCGGATTAGAAATTATCAGATCAAATCTTTTGTTAAGCTTCCCCTTGTACCCGGAAACAGGCTCATCTGATACCTCATCCCATATATCCGCGCGGACGAATTCTATATCAGCGTTGTTTGCCGCGGCATTTTTTTTTGCAACAGACAGTGCCGGGAGCGACTTGTCGGAAGCCGTCACGCTCTCCGGTCTTCCGAGCCCGGCGATACTTACGGCTATACATCCCGAGCCCGTGCAAATATCCAGCACATCCCTGCCCGCCGAAAATTTAAGTGCCTCACAGACAAGAGTTTCCGTGTCCTGTCTCGGTATCAGCACATCCGCATCCACATAAAAATCCAGTCCCATGAACTGAGTCCTGTGCGTGATGTATTCGAGCGGGACTCTTTTTTTTCTGTATTCCACGAAAGTCCCCAGTCGCAGGACGATGTCATCCGATACCTCATCATCCCCGTGAAGATAAAAATATGCCCTGTCAAAAAAGCCGTCTCCGACCGAGTATTCAAGCAGATACCACGCGCTGAGCTCCGCCTCCGGCACTCCCGCGCTCTTTAGCTCATCTATAGCCTGTCTGTATAAGCCTTCATAGGTCATTGGTCATCATTCTCCGACAGAGCAGTTTCGGAAGTCATGCCTTCCTTTGATCCTATAGCATCAGAAGGCTCTGGCTCCTCCTCGTCCGGTTTTGTCCTTCCCTGAAATTCTCTCCAGTCAAAAACCTCGTTAACGGAGGCTATCGCAACCTCTATCATTTTCTCATCAGGCTCGGCGGTAGTCAGGTGCTGAAGCCACATGCCGGGTCTTGATATGATATATACAAGCTTTCCTTCATGACTTCCCAAAAACCTGATCAGCTCATATGAAAGTCCCGCGACAACAGGTATCAGAAGGATTCTTAGCAGCATCCGAAGCCACAGCGCGTCTACCACGATAAACATAAAAAGAAGTATGGACACGACCATTACAAACAGCAAAAAAGAGGTGCCGCAGCGCCTATGCTCCGTCGACTGTTTTTTTACATTCTCTACATTCAGCTCCTCACCATTCTCCACACAATTGATGGATTTGTGCTCGGCGCCGTGATACATAAAAAGGCGTTTGATGTCAGACATCAATGTGATCAGCTTGACATAGGCTATAAATATGATCACTCTGATGACTCCCTCTATCAATCCGCGAAGCTGCGGTGAGCTCACCCACTCACCCAGTGCCTCCGAAGCAAAGAACGGGGCAAGCACAAATATTCCTATCGCAAGAAATATTGCCGCGATCATGACTATGGTCGTAAGTATCTTATCTTTTGCTTCTGCTTTTTTTCTCTGCTGCTCAGACAGTTCGCCCCTGTCTTCATCCTCTTCATAGAATGAAGCAGAATAATTGAGCACACCCATCCCCATCGTAAATGACTCGATAAAGGTAACTATTCCCCTGATAACAGGCAGATCAAGGATCCTGTATCTGTTTCTCAGGGATGAGCTCTTTTTTTTGGTGATCTCAATCTCGCCATCCGGCTTTCTGACAGCAACGGC
>JAGBOK010000036.1 GCA_017633905.1 Eubacterium sp.
CTTAGCCACACCTCGAAAAAAGAAACATATTATAATATTTCAAGAGTCCATGTATACAAGAGAAGATACACACAGCATCATGTAAACACGAACACTACTAATATAACATACTGATGCTTTGGTTGTCAATGATAAAATTTGATTATCCGTTACTATCTGCAGATTTCCCATTAGCCTCAGAAGCATTGCTGCCTGAAACCTCACCATCTGATCCATGGTTCTCTAAAGCTCCATTTTCTGTGGCATCTGCATCTACTCCGAAGGTCTTTCTGTCTCGTCCCATAGAAAACTGCCAGAATCTGATATGCAGCCACAGAAGTCCCGGCAGAACTACCGTGGCACCAAGACTCATCATAAAAAGAGATGAAGCCGAGCCGTTTCCCGAGATGGCAAAGATAAGGGTGGCAGTGTACATCCCAACCAGTAAAATGATGATTATCCATGCGAAGACCCGCTGCGAAGCGGGACGTTTTGGTGTATTTTGTTTATTCGTAACTTTATTTTCTTCTGTCATTTTACTCCTCTCTTTTTTATGTTTCCTGATCTGCATATGATAACTGATGTACATTATGTATATCTGATATATGATGTATTATATGATGTCTGCTTCTCAAAATCAATACTTTACATAATTAAAGCTTGTACTTATCAAAGCTTTCCGATTCTTTTCATGTATTCCCTGATATTTTTCTCGTATCCGTTCTCTCCGGGATCAAAAAATCTCTCGCCCGCGACCTCGTCCGGAAGGTACTGCTGATCAACATAGTGCCCCGGGAAGTCATGAGCGTATTTGTAGCCGATACCCCTGCCGAGCTTTTTCGAGCCTTTGTAATGCGAATCCTGAAGATAAGGAGGGATATGATAACCCGGATGCTCTCTCACATACGATATCGCATTCTCTACAGCCATGTATGACGCATTGCTTTTGGGCGCGGTGGCAACATAAACCGCTGCCTCTGCAAGCGGGATCCTCGCCTCAGGCATGCCCACTCTCTCTACTATATCAGCAGCCGCAGACGCAACTACCACAGCCATTGGATCAGCCATTCCGACATCCTCTGAGGCGCAGATCATGATCCTTCTTGCTATAAAGGTAATATCCTCGCCCGATTCGAGCATCCTTGCAAGATAATATACCACAGCATCGGGATCCGATCCCCTCATGCTTTTGATAAAAGCAGAAATGGTATCATAATGGTTATCACCGGTCTTGTCATATGCCATCACCCTGCGTTGTATGCACTCAGAGGCGACATCGAGAGTGATGTGGATGATCCCGTCATCAGACCTCTCAGTCGTGAGGACACCGAGCTCTATGGCATTGAGTGCCATTCTCGCATCTCCACCGGCAACATCCGCGAGAAAATCAAGAGCATCGTCATCTATAGAAGCACGAAAACTCGCAAGACCACGCTCGTCGTCTGTGAGGGATTTAATAATTATGGATTTAATATTATCTGTGCTAAGTGGCTTCAATTCAAATATTATCGACCTTGATATCAAAGCCCCGTTCACCTCAAAGAATGGATTTTCCGTAGTGGCTCCTATGAGGACCACTGTCCCATCCTCCACAAAAGGAAGCAGATAATCCTGCTGTCCTTTGTTGAACCGGTGAATCTCGTCTATAAAAAGTATCGTCTTTTGGTCATAAGCGGCAAGAATCTGCTTTGCTTCACCTATAACATCCTCCATATCCTTCTTGCCCGCCGCCGTTGCATTGATCTGCCTGAATGCTGCCCTGGTCGTATTTGCTATGACTCTTGCAAGTGTAGTTTTGCCTGTGCCGGGAGGTCCATAAAAAATAACAGAGGTCAGCTTGTCAGCCAGGATCGCTCTATAGAGCATCTTGTCTTTGCCTATGATATGCTCCTGCCCTACAACCTCATCAAGCGTTTTCGGGCGCATCCTGGATGCCAACGGCGCCTCCTTCTCTCTATTCAGCTCTCCCATATAATCAACAAGATCCATTATAAGCTCCCTTGTACGTTACAAATTGTTGTTGAATTTTAACATGTGTACTGAATGCCTGTATTCATGCTCTTGGAACGCCCTGTTCACGGACACGTCACGCCTTAAAGAATGATCGAGCGTCCGTCTGATACACCATATCTGACATCCCTTATGAACTCAAGCCTTTCCTTCCCCATAAACAGCCCTGACATCTGACTCAAAAAGCTCTCATATCTGTCTTCCGGAATTATTATATCAAGTTTTACATCATCGCCATACTCGCTGCCATATTCAATGGCGGCACACTCTCTCAGCCGGTGCTGCACAGTGGATAAATTGGTATAATCTGTATTTAACACTACCATTTTACCGGGCTTTACTTCTGTTAAAACTGAGTTTTCGATCGCATCCTTTACAGCCGCGCCATAGGCTCTGACCAGTCCGCCCGTACCCAGATTTACTCCGCCGTAGTATCTGGTCACTACTGCGAGAACGTTGATCAGCTCCTCTCCGATCAGAATATCCATCATCGGTCTGCCGGCTGTCCCGGAGGGCTCTCCGTCGTCTGAGCTTCTCTCTATGATCTCACCCAAGCCTCCTGAGTCTGTCTTATCACCTGACAATATACCAGCAGCAGACTGTGAGTTTCCGGATCGCGCAGGCTCAGCAGCTAAACCTACATCCCGGGTGATCACCCTGTAAGCATAGCAGTTGTGTCTGGCATCATAATATTTTTTTCTGATGCGTTCAATGTGCTCTGTAACCTCTGTCTCTGTCTTTACGGGTATGAGCTCTGCTATGAATCTTGACCTCTTCTCGCTGTATTCACCGCTTCCACCGCGGCTAAGGATCTTTTCAACTTTTCCCATTTTTCTTTGCCCTGATCTGTGGCTGGAACTCTCTCATATCTCTTGCGATCTCACCGCTCAGCATCAGCATACAGATGAGGTTCGGTATCGCCATCAGCGCATTTGCTATATCAGAAAAGCTCCAGACTATATTAAGAGTGGTAGTAGCTCCCACAAATACTATCAGTGAAAAAACCACCCTGTATATCATATTGAACCTGTTTGTCTTCGCCAGATACTCGAACGCCTTTTCTCCGTGATACTCCCAGCCGAGTATCGTAGAAAAAGCAAACAGCGTGATACCTATGGTCACAAGGTATCCCCCGACGGGACCCAGCGCAGAGCTGAAGGCTGCTATCGTAAGTGCAGCTCCCGTCACCACCTCACCGGACGCATCAGTCATGCCGAGGACTCCCGAGCTTGCTATGCAAAGTCCCGTGATCGTACAAACAACGATCGTATCCCAGAAGGTTCCAGTCATATTTATATATCCCTGATGAACATGGGATTTGGTCGTTGCCGCCGCTGCCGTGATCGCAGCAGACCCCATGCCTGCCTCATTGGAGAAAATCCCCCTTGCCACACCATACCTGAGCGCTGAAAACAATGATGCGGTGATGCTTCCGGCAAAACCTCCCGCCACAGCAGTCGGAGAGAATGCCATCTGAAATATCTGAGCCACTCCACCCGGAATGTTTTTATAATTGACAATGATCACTATAAGCCCCGCCGCAATATAGAAAACAGCCATCAGCGGAACTACGACCTGTGATACTCTGGATATGGACTTGATGCCGCCTACAATGATAAACAGAGCCAAAAGAGTGATAACGATACCCACAGCCCACTGCGGAAAACCAAATGTATCGTAAAGAGACTCCGTGATGGAATTTGCCTGAGTCAGGTCTCCTATACCAAAAGACGCAATAACGGCAAACAGAGCGAACAGCCATCCCATGACGGCTCCGAGCCTCTTGTTCTTCAGTCCGTTCTTCATGGTGTACATAGGTCCGCCGGACATCTCACCGTCCGCATTTTTCTCGCGGTACTTGATAGCAAGCATACACTCCGAAAACTTCGATGTCAGTCCAAAGAAAGCCGATATCCACATCCAAACCAGAGCTCCGGGTCCTCCGGCAACCATAGCAGTAGCAACTCCTACTATGTTTCCTGTTCCTATCGTTGCCGCAAGAGCTGTAGTGAGAGCAGAAAAAGGTGATATGTCCCCTGTTCCCTCCGTCTTTTTTCTTGCTTCCTTTCCAAGTCCGCTTTTTAGGGCATATCCTAAATTTCTCCAACCGAGAAATCTCGTCCTGACTGTCAGGACAATGCCTGTCCCCATCAGAAGAACGAGCATTACAGGTCCCCATACAAAGTCATCGATCATGGTCAATATGTTTTCAAGTGTTTCCATTGTTGCAAAAATCTCCCATCTATTTTCTCTTGAACATCATCCCAAAAGAATTCGGACCACAGTTGAGCGCCATTGCCGGCGAGGTCTGTACAAATCTTATCTCCCTGAATTCAAACAGCCTCTCTATCTCATTTTTGATCCACTCCAGATCCTCCACCCCAAGACCTGCATAGGGGATCAGACAGATTATCGGATCTATGGTGGAGCGGTTTCTGAGAGTGTGCCTGATATATCGTCTCCATGCCTTTCTCCTGGAACCGAATCTGAAGCTGAACACACTGGCAGATCCGTGCTTTAGCTTCACGACAGGACGAAGCAACAAAGACTTCATGATGTTGCAAAGACTCTTGCTGACCTGTCCCCCTCGCACCAAAAAGTCCATATTTTCGAGTATGATGCTTCCATCTATCTTGGTTTTGACGATCTCTATATTCTCTACTATCTGCGCAGGTGTGGCTCCGTTCTCTGCCATCTTGGCAGCTTCTATGGCAAGAATTCCCATCGAACAGGAGATATGACCGCAGTCAATGATCATCACGTTATCAAATGCCTTGGCTGCTTCAAGCGCCGACGGATAGGCATTCTCCTGTACTCTCCCTGACACACTGAAATATATGAGGTTTCTCGCTTCCTTCAGCCTCTCGGCAAAAAAAGACAGATAGTCATCGGAGTCAGTCGAGATGACGGCAACCTTTTTTTCTTCATCCTCCATATATCTGAGAAGCCCGTCTGTCGTGATATCAACACCGTCCCTGAACAGCCCGTCCTCTGTCTCTATCATACAAGGGATGACTGAAATCCCGTACCTCTCCTGAATGTCTCTGGGGAGATCGGCTACACTTGCCGCGGAGATGGCGACCATTGCCTTGATCTCATGAACATCTCTCCAGAGCTTGCTCATCTCCTCTATATCTTCACTCTCATCCGTTATAGTCATGAGGGCAGGGGGCAAAAATCTCCTCAGCTCATTTTCAAGCATTACTCCCGTGACCGGCTTGACCAGATAACCATCAAAGCCCTCTCTTGAATACAGAGCGGCGTTATCGCTTCCTGCATTGGCTGTCAGGGCGACTATGCGCGACTCCCTGTTGAGACCGCCAAGCTGGGAGCGGATCCTGTGCATACACTCTATCCCATCCATATCAGGCATCAGATGATCCATAAAGATCACATGATACGCCTTCTCCATGGTTTTTTCCAAGGCTTCAGCCCCGCTCTCCACGCATGTCAGATCTATCTGAGTATCCCTGAGCAGTCTCCTGACAACTCTCAGATTTGCCGGCGTGTCATCAACCACGAGCACATGAGCGGACGGCGCTATAAAGCTCGCGTTGTATTCTTTTCTCCCGCTGCGTCTGCGGTTTAAGCTCATCTCTCCGACATATTTGTCTCCCACACGCTTTGTAGGCAGCTCTACGATAAAGGTCGAGCCCTTGGTATACACGCTGTTTACCGTTACACGACCGCCCATCAGATCTACGAACTGTTTCACGATGGAGAGTCCGAGTCCTGTCCCCTCGATCATGGCGGTGCGCTCCTCATCAGCCCTTCTGAACGCATCAAACAGAAAAGGAATGCTCTCCTTTTTGATACCTATACCCGTGTCAGAAACGGTATATACTATATTTACGTCCCTGTCTTCTTTTTCCTCCGCGCTCACCGTAAGAGTCACCGTGCCCTCTCTGGTATATTTGACCGCATTGTTGAGGATATTTACAAGGATCTGCTTGATCCTCATCTCATCCCCGATTATCTCCTCGGGAAGCATTGGGGAGACATCAACGATGAGTTCAAGACCCGCTTCTTTGGCGCGGACATATATCATATCCGCCACCTCCCGCAGCATATCCGCGATATAAAAGGCGGTTTCATTCAACCTCATCTGTCCCGACTGGAACTTTGACATATCGAGAATGTCATTGACAAGGTGCAGAAGCATCTTGCCTGCGGACTCGATGTTTTCCGCATCCTCATTGATCTCAGGCGAGGCATTTTCTCTGAGGATCATTTCATTGAGCCCTATGATCGTATTGATAGGTGTCCTGATCTCATGGCTCATGCTTGAAAAAAATCTGTTCTGGGCGCGGTTCAACTCATCTATCTCGTCCTTTTGCTCTCTTGCAAGCATATTTTCTCTTCGGTACAAAAAAACCTGAAAGGCAATCATAACAGCGATCAGTATGCTCACTATATAGAAAGAACTGACGGCATCAGCCCACGCAGTCTGCTCATCATGAACGATCGTAAGCTCGGGATACCATATATATGCAAAAAACATAACAAGTGAAACTGCCAA
>JAGBOK010000005.1 GCA_017633905.1 Eubacterium sp.
ATGATCCTGACAGAGGTCCTTTTTTTTGCATGGAGCGAGATCACGTTTTTACCCTTTGTGACCGTCCATGTGACCTTGTCTTTTTTTCCGAGATTTTTGACTTTGAGCCTGTATTTTTTTTGTGTCTTTATTACAAGCTTTTTGGTGCTTAGTTTTATTTTTTTTGCAGCCGCATGGGCTGTATTGGTCTCGGAAACCGGAACATTGACACTGAGCAGCATAGCCGCAACAAGCATGCCGGTGATAAGCTTTTTGATGGTTTTATTCATAAGCGCTCCTTATACAGCATTTTTATTTATTATAAGGTATAATTTATGTAAAAGCAAGAGATAATAAGGCTTCTTGGAATAGCTGTTTATCGTACTTTTCCTCAAAACAGACCCCTCGATGCTGATCATTTTTTTGGTTCCGCCCGGAACCTCTAAGTGCAATTCGAAGTCATCTGCCTTATAATCTGCCGGATCATTTTTGTAATGGACAGTAACAAAAAAAACGGCAAAAGATCGTGTTATTGCTTGTTTTCTTGCGCTTCTGATGATATAATGTGAAGTGATGACCGTGAATAGTAACGGCATACAGGTCTGTATGCAGACAGACTGTGTGATTTGAGGGAGTATGATACCATCAGGGGGTGAGTATATGACAGATATAAAGAATTTGGGGACGACAGAAGAAGGATCAGAAAAATACATAGACCTGCATCTTCATTTAGACGGTGCGATCACAGTGGATATAGCAAGGAAGCTTGCAGGTATGCAGGATATGGAGCTGCCTGCTTCGGACGAGGAACTGAAAAAACAACTGACGGTGCCCGAAGACTGTACATCACTTGATGATTTCCTAAGATGCTTTGAGCTGCCGCTCACGCTGCTTCAGACAAAAGAGGGGCTTGACGAAGCGGTCTTTCTTGTGAGCGAGATGATAAAAGAGAAGGGTGTTATATACGCTGAGATCAGATTTGCTCCACAGCTCCACACAGACAGGGACATGACACAGGAGGATGCCGTACTCGCAGCCCTGGATGGAGTGAAAAGGTCAGGCATCCATATCAATTTGATCTTGTGCTGTATGAGAGGTGAGGGCAATGATGCTCAAAATGAAGAGACGCTGAGACTCGCCAAAAAGTATCTTGTGGAAGATGGCGGAGTAGTGGCGATAGACCTTGCAGGCGCTGAGGGGTTATTCCCTACGGCAAAATATGAGAGTCTGTTCGCAGAGGCAGTAAAGGCAAATATTCCTTTTACGATACATGCAGGTGAGGCTGCGGGTGCAGACAGCGTGAGAGCGGCAATAGAGTATGGCGCGGCGAGGATCGGTCACGGCGTCAGGATGAATGAGGACGATGAGGTCGTTAAGCTTGTCAGGGAGAGGCACATCCCTCTTGAAATGTGTCCCACCAGCAATCGTCAGACTCATGCAGTGGAGGATATGAGCAGTTACCCTCTTGCGGATTATCTGAGATCAGGGATCTGTGTTACGATCAATACAGATGACCCTGCGATAGAGGGGACGGATATTGCAGCAGAGTTTGCATATATAGAGAAGGAGTTTTCAATAAGTCCTGATGAGAAAAAACAGATATTAAAAAATTCCGTCATGGCGGCGTTTACGACCGATGAGGTAAAGCAGGGATTGTTAAGTCTTATTGTATGATGACTGTCAGTTGTGGAGGTATATATGGATAAGAAAAGAATCCCTATCAGACGAAGATTTTTAAGGATCGATCTGAGTATCGTGATAATATCCATTGTAGTAAGCGGGGTATTAAGCGTATTAAGTATGATGAATATACGCAACACCGGTGAGAAAGCTCTTTTGAATGAGGGCAGTAAAAAACTTGTAAATCTTGTTGCTGACAAGGCTCTTCTTGCAAATTCACAGTTAGAGCATTACAAGAATATGGTCAGAGACTTTGCGTCATATATTCATAAGTATTATAAGAATCCTGAGAATTATGTACCGAGAGCTTTTCCTGAATATGATGTCAATGATCCTGATATAGCCGGCAAATACACTTTGCAGTACGCGCTTGCACACGAGGTGGATAAAAACAGTGCAAAATGGCAGGAGATCAAAGAGGAAATGATGCTGTGCGGCAATCTGGTTGATCAGATGGATACCGCAATAACGGCTGAGGATAGCGATATACTCACAACATACTGGACATTTGAGTCAGGTTTTATGATCTCTTATGACAATGTGCCTGAGCTCGGGCCTGAGGATCATATATACGATTTTTCTGATAGTGAGTGGTTTGTCCGGATGAGAGACAAACAGGAGATTTTCTTTACGGATGTATATTTAGACAGCTTTGGAAGGGGGCTCACCATCACATGTGCTGCACCTTTTTATGATGCTTCTGATAAATATGCGGGCGTTGTTTGTATAGATATACTTATTACGGATGTGTATTCATCGATCGTGTCAATGGATATCGGGCAGGGTGGTTATGCAATGCTCGTTGATTCCACGGGAAATGTTATATCTCCCGAGGGAGAAGAGAAGTCTGTCAGTCAGATAGGACTAAATGCTGAAGAAATAGAAAAAGTAGAGTCCGGAAGCGATGCAGTGTTTTTATCGGAACAGGGCGACTATATAGCTTCAGCCGGTGTTGACAGTGTGGGATGGACATTGCTTGTCAAAGCCCCGGAGAAGCTTATCAGAGAACCTGTAGATGATATGAACAGTGGGATTCTGGTATCAATATTAATCTTTGTAGCTGTTTTGATCGTGTTGCTTTTGATAGTTACAATTGTTGTACGGAGATACTCATCAAGCTTTACGGCACCGCTTCTTGCACTCAGAGAAGATGTAGGTACTATAAGTGAAGGGAACTTTGATCACCGCGCAAGAATCATAAATAATGACGAGATAGGAGATCTTGCGATCAGTTTCAATGAGATGGCACACGCTCTTGATGTCCATATCAAAAATGTGGTGCGAATGACAGGAGAGAAGGAGCGGATATCAGCGGAGCTTAATGTGGCTGCAAATATTCAGGCACAGATGCTTCCTTCGGATTTCAATATCGAAGATAAGTTATCAGTATATGCCACTATGACTCCGGCGAGGGAAATGGGCGGTGATTTCTATGATTATTTCAGAATAGATGATGATCATATCGGTATAGTGATGGCGGATGTATCGGGCAAGGGTATTCCTGCTGCCATGCTGATGATCATAGCAAAGACTCTTATCAAGATCCGAACTACGGCACCGGGGAGTCCTTCACAGGTTTTATATGATGTAAACAATACTCTTTGTGAAGACAATCCGTACAATCTCTTTGTGACGGTATGGTTTGCCATAATGACCGTATCAACAGGTGAGGTTATTTCTTCTAATGCGGGTCATGAATATCCCGCCATATCACGTTCGGGAGGAGCTTATGAACTGATAAAGACAGATAACATGCCTCCTCTTGCGACTATGGAGGGGTTAGAATATGTAGATGAGAGATTCAGATTGGGACCCGGCGACAAGCTGTTTCTCTATACGGATGGCGTACCGGAGGCCAAGTCTTCTGATGGCAGCAGATATACCATAGAGCGCATGATCGGGCTGCTTAACCGCGACATTGCCCTCTCACCGGATGAGGTGATCAAGGACATGAAGAATGATATAGATAACTATGTTGGAGATACAGAGCCCTTTGATGATATTACGATGATGAGTATATCAGTATCAGGGCATGAGCAATGAACTATATATAAAAGACGAAAGGAGATTATTATGAAAAAGCGTATTTTAGCGAGTTTGTTGATGATGGGATTGGTGGTGGGAGCGGTTCCACAGGATGTTTCTTTTTGCTATCAGGTAAACAGGGCAGATAAAGCTGTGTCAGAAACCATCACATCAGACCGAAGCGGTGACAGAGAAAAGGTCGGTATGAAGCTGGCAGCTGATACGGTATCAGACCAGGCTGTAGATGCCGTGAGCAGCTCTGCCGCTGAAATAGACGAGGATGCAGATGAACTTCTCTATGAGATAGACGATACTTACGGGGGAGCAGAGGGAGCATATATCACCGGTTACAGGGGCTACGAGGATGTCAAGTCCGTAACGATCCCGGAGACCATTGACGGATATCCGGTGGTCGATATTTCCTATGGTGCATTTGAGGGGTCGCATTTTAGGGAGATCAAGCTTCCGAACAGTCTTAAATGGATAGATTCCGATGCCTTTGCGAATTGTACATCACTGAGATCCATAACTATTCCGGAGAAGGTAATTTCGATATACGACTCTGCATTTGAGAATTGCTCAAAGCTAAAGGAAGTAAATTTTCTCGGAAACAAGATAAAGACTATATACGGCTCTCTGTTTGCAGGATGTAAAAAGTTAGAGAGTATTACTTTGCCGGATTCCGTGAAAAGGATATGTGGAACAGCTTTTTATCGCTGCTCGAAGCTTAGCTCCGTAAAGCTTCCCGAGGGCTTGGAGAGTATTGAAAATGATACATTTGCTTATAATTTTGCTCTTAAAAGGATAAGGATCCCCGAATCCGTAACATATATGGCAGAGGACACATTCTATCACTGTACCAACCTCAGAAGGGTTATTTTTTCCGGCAATGAGACCAAATTCGGAAAAAGGGCGTTTTCGGGCTGCACCTCACTTAAAAAGATAAAAATACCCGACAGGATGAAAAGCGTGCCTGAGGGTGCGTTTTACCGATGCAGTTCACTAAAACAGGTAAAGCTTTCAAAAAATACAAAGCTTATCAAGAAAAATGCTTTTTATGAGTGCGGCAAACTGACGCATATTTATCTGACACCCGAGATCTATGCAATAGGAGACAGCGCATTCGCATACAGCGGATTAAAGAGATTAAAACCTGACAAAAAGCTTCAATATATCGGTAATCAGGCTTTCAGGATGACAAAGCTTAAAAAATTAAAGCTCCCCGATAAGGTTAGCTTTATAGGAAGGGGTGTATTTGCCCAGTGCAGGAAGCTTACATCTATATCAATACCTGCAAGTGTGAGGGGACTCAGCCCCGGAGCCTTCAATGAATGTGATACGCTAAAGAGCATATATGTATCGCCATCTAACAGGAATTATACATCAAGGGATGGGGTGCTGTTTGACAAGCAGATGACCAAGCTTTTGCAGTATCCGATCAACAAGCCGGGAAGCAGCTACAGTGTGCCTTCATCCGTAAAGGTCATACGTTCACACGCATTTGAATACAACAAAAAGCTTCAGACTGTATATGTGTCCGCAGAAAAGATACACAACCATTCATTTGCAAACATGGTCAGGCTGAAGAAGGTGGTAATAGGTAACGGTGTTCATAACATCGCGTACAGAGCCTTTGGCTACAATAAAAAACTGAAGGAAGTCTCCATGTCTGACTCCGTGCGTGTTATAGCAGGCTATGCCTTTTCGGAATCAGGGATAAAAAGATTTCATGTTCCCGCATCCATCAGAAGCTTTTCACCGGATGCCCTTGCTGAATGCGGAAGCCTGAGCGCGTATGATGGCAGATCCTACGGAAAATATCCGGTGATCGATGGAGTGCTGTATGAGAATGGAGGTACTACGCTCAGAGAATATCCTGCCAAAAAGGCTGACACGTCCTTTACCGTTCCGGATCGCGTCAGAAATGTAAAATATAACGCGATATATAATGTGAAAAAGCTTAAAAGGCTGTATTTTGGCGCGGGCATCAAGAATCTTCATTCGGGAGCCATTTCTTATTGCAGCTCACTCAGAGAGATCGTATTTGCGGAGGGGACAAAGCTGAATTCAGGCTCCTATGCAGTCGAAGAGTGCAACAAGCTTGCTGTTATAGTGGGACCTGCGCAGGGAATATTGGAGCAGATGGCAATAAATGCGGATACTACGCTCATCACGCTGTAGTGACAGCCGTGAATAGTAACCGTTGTAAACATTTACTTCTTGACAATGTGAGCTTTGTATGGTAAAGTATCACTTGTGTTGTTTTTTTATTTTTTTATATGTATTAGGAGGCATAAACACATGAAGGGAACAGTGAAATGGTTTGATGCAAAGAAGGGCTTCGGTTTTATCTCTGATGAGAGCGGTACCGACGTATTCGTACATTTTTCTGCATTGCAGATGGACGGATTTAAGGTGCTTGATGAGGGCGATGAGGTTGAGTTTGAAGTCGTCCAGGGTGAGAAGGGACCTCAGGCAGCAAACGTTACCAAGTTATAATCAAGTATTACCCGGTGAATAGCGGCTTGACGACAGAGAGCAGCTGTTTCCTCAAGTGAAGAACTTGTATGGCGTTTATATCAGTCGATGGATGCCATACCGTGATAGATTATAACAAAAGGGCCGGCAGTTGTTGCCGGTCCTTTCCCTATTTATCGCAGGGGCTGCGTTATGAATTTATTTGCTTCGCAACACGCAGTCCCGCGGGCGAGTAGGGTGCGATTTTATCTTCCCTACTCGATTGCACACGCCACCGAAAGGAGAATGATTATGCCAAATTATTTTCAGCCGGAGATCGAGACGGCTTCAAGAGAAAAACTTGACGAGCTTCAGAATGAAAGGCTCGTATCACAGGTAAAGTATGTATATGAGAACGTTCCGTATTACAGAAATCTTATGGACAACAAGGGTGTTCGCCCTGAGGATATCCGATCCAAGGCGGATCTGCACAAGCTCCCTTTTCTCAACAAGGATGATCTGAGAGAGGCATATCCGTACGGGCTTTTGGCAAGACCGCTGTCTGACTGTGTGCGCATTCATTCAACCAGTGGAACCACGGGAAGGAGAGTTGTTGCCTTTTATACACAGCACGATCTGGATCTGTGGTCTGACTGCTGTGCGAGAGCTATCGTGGCAGCGGGCGGAACCAAGGACGATGTTGTTCATGTGTGCTATGGATACGGTCTTTTTACCGGAGGCTCCGGACTTGACGGAGGCTCTCACAGAGTAGGTGCTCTTACGCTACCGATGTCATCGGGTAATACTGACAGGCAGATCCAGTTCATGACCGATCTCGGTTCTACCATCCTTTGCTGTACTCCGTCGTATGCGGCTTATCTTGCGGAGGGGATCGCAGAGAGGGGAGTGAAGGACAAGATAAAATTAAAAGCAGGGATATTCGGCGCTGAGGCATGGACTGAGGAGATGCGTCAGGAGATAGAAAAGGGACTTGGTATCAAGGCTTACGATATTTACGGGCTTACTGAGATATCAGGGCCCGGAGTTGCATTTGAGTGCTTTGAGCAGACGGGGATGCATATAAATGAAGATCATTTCATTGCGGAGGTCATAGATCCCGCGACAGGTGAGGTTTTGCCGGATGGTGAGAAGGGAGAGCTTGTATTTACGAGCATTACCAAGGAGGCATTTCCGCTTCTCAGATACAGAACGAGAGATATATGTATTCTTTCTCATGAAAAATGTGCCTGCGGACGTACCCATGTCAAGATGACCAAGCCTCTTGGCAGAAGTGATGACATGCTGATAGTAAAGGGAGTGAACGTATTCCCATCACAGATAGAGACGGTTCTCATCAACCAGGGTTATCAGGCAAATTATCAGATAGTTGTGACCAGGGACAAGGCTCATCAGGACAAGATAGAGGTTCAGGTCGAGATGACGCCGTTTATGGCAGAGGATGATACCTTTGACAAGGCGGTTGCAACGAGAAAGCTTGTGTCGGGACTCAAGGCAATGCTCGGAATACTTGCTGATGTGAAGCTCGTAGAGCCCAAGACGATCGAGCGCAGCGAAGGTAAGGCGGTAAGGGTCATTGACAAGAGAGATCTGTATACCAAATAACAGGATCGAATAAGGATTTGACAGCTATCCGGAGGACAATATGAACTGGCGCAGTTTTTCATTTCATATATATGTTGTGATCATGTTGGGCATTCTCATTGTAGGGATCTGGCTGACTATCGGATATGAGGATAATGAGGTCAGACTGACCGGATTTTCCGAGGATTGGAGAGTTTCCAATTCAAGAAGAGTTGACCTGAATGATATTCCCAGAGTTGAGAGGGGAGACAGACTTGTTCTTACCAAGGATATTCCTGTCGGGATTCAGCCGGGTGATGTGTGGAATCTTGTCAGTCACAATATTAAATTCAGTGTATATTTAGGATCGGAGCCTGTGTATTCCTATTATCCAAAGGAAAATATTACCGGAGCCGGCTATGGCAATCATATTCACAGGATATCCATTCATTCGGCAGAAAAAACCGTTACCCTTGTATGTGAGCCGGTATATCCGGGTGAGACGGGAGTGTTCTTCAAGGAGTCATATATCGGATCTTCCGGCGATTTCAATGCGTTTTTACTGAGAGAATACGGTCTTGCATTTGGATTGTCACTGCTGACCGTGATAATAGGTCTTTTGATACTGATCATGCACTTTACGTCCTTTAGGGTGGCGGGATCCATGTACAATATGCCGGCTCTCGGCATATCGGTTATCCTTCTCGGGATCTGGACTTCCATCTCGACCATGATACCGCAGATGCTTTTGAATGACCAGTATATCATGAGAGTCTTTGACTATGCATGTCTGGCATTTGTCGGTTATCCGCTCGTTCTTTTTGTCAATTCCGTTACAGAGAAGAAGAGAAGAATATATGAGATAGTATCACTGATAGTAACATCTATCTGTACCTTCATCATGCTTCTTTGCAGGGTCGCAGGCGGTGTGGACATGCATGATATCAATTTTTTGAACCTGATATCATGCGGTACGGCACTTGTCCTGATCGTTTTGATCATCATTGATGATATTGTTGATCATATAAAAAACAGCCACAGATCCGTAAACAGAGCCCTTTATGCCGGTGGCTTTATATTTGTATGCGGTGCCATGGGCGATCTTATTATCTATTTTTTCAATTACAAGTATGTTGCAAATGAAGCCCTGCTCACAAGGTGCGCATTTCTGATCTTTGTACTTTTGATCGTGATACAGGGACAAAGACGAATGATGCATGAACACAGGATGGCGGGGCATCAAAGATTTATCAACAGGCTGCTGCAATATTCCTACTCATCTCAGTCTCCGGATGTTATCATAGACCAGATGCTTGAATATCTGTGTACAGAGACATATTCGGATCATGCATATATTTTTGAAGAGAGGCAGCCCGGAGAGTATGAAAAAACATACGAGTACTACAGCAATGGGATCGTCAATTACGAGATATCAAGGGACGACAACAGATCCTCAGAGGTGATACCGCTGCTCAAAGAACAGTTTCAGGGCAGTGATACCTTTGAGATCAACGATATGTCTGTATTTAAGAATAAAAATGATAAGCTCTACAGACTTATGAAAAATGTCGGAGTAGATACTCTTGTCGCGTGCCCGCTCGAAAGGAATGGCGGTGTCATAGGATATTTCGGTCTTGATAATCCTCCGAGATCACAGATCAGAGAGCTGATGTCAGTCATCAGACTTCTTGGCTTTTTTATAGTAATGGCGCTCAGACAGCGTGATAATCAGGAGCAGCTTGTCAGGTTCAGCTATATGGATCATCTGACAGGCGTCAGGAACAGAAGATCTCTTGAAGAAATGAAAAGCCAGATGGCGGACTCGGATATAGACTACGGTATGCTCATGTGTGACATCAACGGCTTGAAAAAAATGAATGATGCTCTCGGACATGAGGCGGGAGACAGGATGATCACCACTGTTGCGGATGTCCTGAAGCAGGCTTATGGAGACAGAAGAGTATTTCGCATGGGCGGTGATGAATTTCTGGTCGTGAGAGAAGGAGGAACAAAAGAACAGTTTGAAGCCACGGCTCTTGATATCAAGAAGATGATCTCCGAATATGGATATTCGGTCTCCGTGGGGACGTCTTTTTCAGGAGAAAGCGAGGATTTTAACGGTCTTATGAAGATCGCTGACAAAAGGATGTATGCCGACAAGGAGGAGTTTTACAAAAGGGAAGAAAACAACAGAAGGGTCAGCGGGTAGCCCTCTGCATCGTCTCCAAAGCCCTGATAAGGGGTTCATCGGAATTCGTTCCGTATTCTGCTTTATCCTCCGGAGATGTGACCGCTATGTCCGGAGCGAGTCCCTTGCCATTGATGGATTCTCCGGATGGCAGCAAATACTCACCTGTCGTCAGTTTGATCCCTCCCATGTCGTTCGGTAGCCGGTACACCGACTGTACGACGCCTTTGCCGTAGCTGTTCTCACCTATCAGCTGTATATCAAGTCTGTCCTTTAGGACTCCCGAGAAAACCTCTGCCGCACTTGCGGAATGGGAGTTCATCAGAACACACAAGGGGAGGTTCAGTGTCTCATCATCAGTCGATCTGTAGACTGTATTTTTTTTGTCCTTGAAGGTCTCTGTCAGTACCGTGCCTTCGGGAAGTATCCTGTCAAGAACGGAGAGCACTGCAGAGAGCACACCACCGCCGTTATTTCTGACATCAAATATTATCGCCTTTACTTCCTGTTTTTCGAGCTCTGTTATTGCTTCCCTGAACTGATTCGGAGTTTCCCTGTCAAAATTGGTAATATGGATATATCCGATGTTATCCTTTAGCATCTGGTAATATATTGATTTATTGATGATGTTGTCTGTCACTACGGTGAGATAGAGCTTCCTGTAGCTGACATCATCTGATGCTCCGGTGACGGCAGAAGGTCCCGTGACGATCGTAATACCGGCTTCTGATGCTACGATACTTCCCGAGACTGCGCTTCCGGACGCAGCATGCATTTCTCTAAGGACACCGATGGTGTGCTCTATTCCGGCTTTTCCCCTGACCATTGCAACTATATCATCTGTTGTGGAAGCAGTAACATCTGTCCCATCGATCTCTACTATGATATCTCCGGGTTCAAGACCGGCTTTGGCACCGGGACTGTCAGGAGATACGTTTGTGATAACATTGCTTTTTATATTCTCATCATAGCCTATGCTGATTCCGATCCCGGCGTAGTCTCCGTCATTTCTCTCTTTGACCGTGGTCATTTCATCATTTGTAAAATATGCAGAGTAAGGATCACCCAATGCCGCAACCATGCCTCTTGCCGCCATTGCGGCAAAGTCCTCATCCGAGGTGTCCGATTTCCAGTAGTATTTATCTATATATCCCTCCATGACGCCGGTAAGGTCATATATTGCATCTGCGGCTTTGGTGCGTGAGAAAGGGTGGATATTGAGAAAATCAAAGATCAGAAGAACTAAAGTCACTATGAGTATCCCGCTTATGATCCCTGTCAGATAAAGCCTCAGCGCACTGAAGGGACGGTCTTTTTTCTGATCCTTTGATCCTTTCGGGCTTTTGGAGGCGGGGGCGGCTGCATTGTCTTCAATATCATCGAAGTCTATGATCTCAATATCTTCATAGCCTTCATTCCATTCATTTTTTGTAGTTTTCATTTTGTTTCCTTAATACTCTATAGTTTCAAGATATTTCATGTATTTCATTACCATCAGGGCTATCTCAAAGGTGATGGCGTCATCAAATGTCTGTATGTCAAGTCCTGTGAGCTTTTGCAGCTTGTCAAGTCTGTAGACAAGAGTGTTCCTGTGAATGTAAAGCTCTCGCGAGGTCTTGGAGACGTTCAGATTGTTGGCAAAGAACTGATCTATTGTCGTAAGCATTTCCTCATCGAAGGTTATGGGCTTGTCACTTCCGAATATCTCATTTATAAACATCTTGCATAACGGCAGCGGGAGCTGATAGATCAGGCGCCCTATGCCGAGGTTGCTGTATGCAACGACCTTGCGGTCGCTGTAGAAGATCCTGCCGACATCAAGCGCAAGTCTTGCTTCCTTGTAGGAGCGTGAAACGTCTTTTATGTTTCCGACTATCGTTCCGTAGGAGACTCTGGCGCTTACAAGGGCTTCGCTTTCGAGCATATCGACCAGTGTGTGCGCGATCCGGTCAAGGTTTTCTTCATTCTCCTCATCAGAGATCTCCCTGACGACAGTGAGTCCCTGTTCATCTACCGCAGTTATAAAATCTCTTCCTGTCGTGAAGAGCCCTCTTACGGTCTCTGTGATGACCGGATCTTTTTCCTGGTTGATCTCGATCAGAAATACGACCCTCTTTGCCCGCATTTCTATGTGGAACTGCTGTGAACGGTTCATGATATCGATATTC
>JAGBOK010000037.1 GCA_017633905.1 Eubacterium sp.
AGAGTGATTTCTGAAAAATCGGAGGAAAGTTTTAAAACGCATATTGACTTATTGTGACACAGTAAGTATACTGTAAGGGTGATTAAGGAGGAACTGCATGGCGAAGATGGGAAGACCGAAAACCGAAAATCCGGTGAGCAGGTTTGTAAATGTCCGGATGACGGAGGAACGGTACAACCGATTGAAAGCGTATGCAGACCTTTACAATCAGACCGTAGCAGAAACGGTGCGAAAAGCGGTGGACGAATTTCTGGATAAGGAAGAATCCATGGCAAAGTAGCGGGCATATCAATCTTTCCTCCGTATTATGGAAGGAGGTAAGGACATGCCACAGATCAAGGCAAGAAAAGACAACAAAGGCAGAGCACTTTTGAAAGGAGAGTGTCAGAGGACAGAAGATTTACTGTATTGCTACACCTACACCGACCCGCTTGGGAGGCGAAAGAGAATCTACGCAGCCACGCTGATGGAGCTTCGGAAGAAGGAAAACGAGCTGAAGCGGGATCAGATGGACGGGCTGGATGTTTACACTGCCGGAAATGCGGATGTGAACTTTCTATATGAAAGATACATCTCGACGAAGACGGAACTGCGCCAGACAACGAGGGCAAATTACGAATACATGTATGATATGTTTGTCAGGGATACCTTTGGCAAGAAGAAAATCAACACGATTAAGTATTCGGATGTGCTGCAGTTTTACTACCTGTTGCTGGAGGAGAGGGATATTAAGATCAACACGCTGGATAATATCCACTGTATCCTGCATCCTACGTTTCAACTCGCCGTTCGGGATGACATAATCCGTAACAACCCGACGGAAGGTGTGATGGCAGAGATAAAGAAACGCTGTGCCAATAAAAGCGGTGGCATACGACACGCATTGACTCCCGAGCAGCAGAAAGCATTTTTGGACTTCTGCAGGGAGGGAGAAGACAACCGCAGGTGGGCTCCGCTATTCACGGTGATGTTTGGAACCGGTGCGCGCGTGGGCGAGATTATAGGTCTCCGCTGGGAAGATGTAGACATCGAGAATCGCTTGATTAACATCAACCACACGGTGTCATACTTAAGCCACAGGGTAAACGGAAAGACAAAATCCCATTATGTGGTCTCGCTTCCGAAGACGGAGGCAGGTATCCGCAAGGTGCCGATGATGGAGCAGGTGTATGAGGCGTTTCTGGAGGAACTCGAATACCAGCAGATGCTCGATGTAGTTTGTCGGAGCGAGATAGACGGGATGAGCGGATTCATCTTCTGCAACCGCTTCGGGACAATCCACAACCCGCAGGGAATCAACCGGGCAATCAAGCGTATCTATGAGGACTACAATGCCAGGGAGATTGTGAGGGCAAGCAAGGAGCACAGGAAGCCGCTTTTGATAGACCACTTCTCGTGCCATCATATGAGGCATACATTTTGCTCCCGCCTCTGCGAGAACGAAAGCAATGTCAAGGTGATACAGTCAATCATGGGGCATAAGGACATCCAGACAACGCTGGACATTTATGCCGAAGTAACGGACGACAAGAAAACGGAAGCTGTAATGGAGCTTTCAAAAAAGTTGGATGTATTTTAGAAAAGGAAAGAATTAAGTTTAATCCGATAGGGGTAGGCAGTATTTTCTGCCTACTGTACCAAAGAAGCGGCAGGTGTACCGAGAATGTACCAGATTTGGATTTTATAATATCATTAAAGGTACATAACGGTCACTTGCCAGAGCGGGAAAACGAGGTAATAGCTGATAATGACAGATAATGGGATTGATACTCCGCAATTCCGGGCACATCGATAGTCATGACATCATCAAATACCGAAGCGATCGTATCACATAGCCAGGTGTTGATGGATGATCGGTCTCCGTTTTCATGGCTTTCTGAAATGCTCTCCGGGTTCGGGGCGGCACCGGTCGCTGTGCCTGATCCCGATACCGGTGTCATATCATCATTTGCCGCATGCATATTCAGATTTACTACCATCACGCCGTCATCGTTCAAGTGATCATATACCTCCGTGAAAAATTCGCTTGATGACATCTGAAACGGAATGGTGATGTCCTGATACGCATCGACCATTATGACATCGTATTTTTCCGTATCAGCTTTGATATAAGCCCTGCCGTCATATGTTGTAACTTCCGTGTCGGTATCCGCATCAAAATATTTATAAGAAAGCTCGGTTATTTTATCATCTATTTCAACACCTTTTATATCAAGGTTATTTTTTCCAAAGTAACTGATGCTCTGCCTTGCAAAGGTTCCGGTGCCCATGCCGAGGATCAGGATCTTTTTTGCCGGATAAGGTGTGGCCATGACAGTCTCTGTATCTCCCACGATATCCCAGATACCGACCTCCGGACATCTTGCGCCCGCTATTACCGGGGCTGCCATAGCATAGTCATAGTACATCCCCGTCAGACCTTCTTTTTTCATCGTTACCGACTGCACGCCGAAGAGTACATTGGTCGAGAGGATGGTGCGTTCGGGAGTATCCTTGACCTGCAGATAGTTGTACACGGATTCCCCCTCATATGCAAGGGCTCCCTCCCAAAAAGCAAAGCTGTCACGGTTGCCGAATAACGCGCATATTATAAACAAAACGGTACATACAATAATTGATATAATTTTTCTTTTTACGGAGATAAAATATATGCTTCCGAGTACAAGCAATACTCCGGAGAACAATAAAAAAGTAACGGCTGTCCCGATGGCGGGAATAGTGACAAAGGTTGGTAAAAAGGTACCGATTATACTTCCTATCGTATTGGCTGCGCCAAGAGAGCCCACTACGCGTCCGTTGTCATCGAGGCTGTCAGTAGTGTATTTTACGAGCGAGGGAGTTACGGTTCCGAGTAAAAACAACGGAAATACAAATATCACCATGCAGGCGGCAAATGCCGCTATGATCAGAAATCCCGTATCGACAGTGATGACTAAAAGCCCGGAGATGCCGACTATTATATATTTGCCGAGTACCGGTATCGCGGCGATCCACACAGAGGCTATTAGAAGTCTTTTATACAGTTTGTCAGGGTCGGGATTTTTGTCAGCTGTTCTCCCGCCATAGATATTTCCCAGAGCCATCGCTATCATGATGGTGCCGATGATGATAGTCCATACGATCTGGGATGATGAGAAGTATGGAGCAAGAAGTCTCGATGCGCACAGCTCTACCGCCATCACCGCCATTCCGGCGAAGAATTCAGTCAGATAGAGATATATCCTGCTGCCGAGCAGGGCGCTTTTTTTGCAGGCTTTATCAGAAGAAAGCCCTTTTTTTATTTTCTTAAGGAGAGCCTTTTTTTTATCATCCTCTATGATGATCTCCCGGATCTCTTTTTCGATCCTGTCTTCTCTGTCTTCTTCCATTACAGGTCTACCCCTTTTATTTTTCTGCTGTCTCTTCTTCTGCCTAAAAGCTTGTATATAAGCTTTATGATCTGCACAAAGATCCTCGTCAGTACGAAATAAAACACAGCTATGGCGATGAGCGGAAAGAAAGCCTCCATAGTACGGCTTCGGATGAGATCACCCGCCCTTGTGAGCTCGAGTACCGTGATATATCCCGCTATACTGGTTTCTTTTACCATGGTGATGAATTGTGTCTGCAACAGGGAAAAATACATGCTTCTCGATTGGGGGAGAATGATCTGGCGAAAAGCTTTGTTTTCTGAATATCCGAGAGCGAGAGCGGCTTCTCTTTGCCCCGGATCCACAGCCTCTACCGCGTTCCAGATCACACTGTAAGCCCTGGCACCGAAAATAAGCATAAAGCCTATAATTGCAACCGGGATCGGCGAAAGGTTTATTGTATTAAATACGATATAATACAATACCATGAGTATTACAACTGCCGGTATGCCTGCTATCAGTGCGGTATAAATATTTATTATCCTGTTGCATACCCTGTTATTTTTATGTCTCAAAAAGACAAGAGCGAAGGCAAGCAAAACACCGAGTATTCCGGCGGATATTGAGATGAATACTGTATCAAAGAGACCTGTTAGTACCATCTGGTATCTGCCGTCCGTGAGAAAAGTTTTGCTAAAGCTTTCATACAGCTCTCCCCAAAAACCTTTGCTCCCGCCGGTGTCGCCTCCGGCACTTCTCACCTCGAGGACAAATTTTGCCGGATAATAGTCAATAAAATCCACGGCTTTTTTTCTCTCATCATTTATTACTATTGAACCTGCTGCCAACAGAGCCTTCCCCGACTGGACCTCCGGCATGATGGATGAGAATTCCATCCCGGTAAATTCTACATGAACATCGAGGATCTTTGCCATCTTGAGTATCATCTCTATGTCAAAGCCTGTCAGTTTACCATCTCCCAGGGCATAGCTCATCGGTGGTAGAGTATCACAGACCGCAGCCTTTACGGTGCCTTCCTCTCCTGGCCAGTCCTGCTCGGGCAGGATCTTTTTAGATTCATCAGAACCGGTCCACTTGACCCAGAGTTCATCCTTTTCTTCATCCGGTATCTGATCATAAGCTTTTTGCCATTTTTCTATCTCGGTGCTGCCCTTCTCAAATGCAAAGCCAAAGCTTGTCAGCCCTAACGGCTCCTCCATCAGTGCAAGCTCGGGATCCATGTTTGCCGCATACTCTCCGGCGGCATTATTCATCATAAACGCATCGATCTTGCCGGTCTTTAATGCAAGCTCCATATCAGTAATGCTTGAAAAGTACTGAAATTCCTTTACCTCACCGACCTTGCTGGTGATGAGCTCCTCAAAGGGCGCCCCGGTCAGCATCGCAACGGTCTTTCCCTGCAGATCCGAGAGACTGTCATATTCAGGTTTGGATGCAGCCGCGTATGAGACGGGAGCCGTATGACATAGTATCATAAATACCAATAATAATATAAATACGGACATTACTTTTTTTTCGGGAGGGATTATCCCGCGGCGGCTGATACTGTGCTTTTCTTTTTTCATGGTTTTATCTCCGATAGAAATTAAATAATATACTGTGATAATTTTGCGCGAACATGTATGTCTTGAAACTTATGTGATGATGAAGCAGGCATATCCGTCGATATCCTCAGCCCTTGCGGCATGCTTATTGATAATGGCAGCAGAGATCTTATCGTTTTTATACCTGAATATATCTGCATCACCCATATCATGACTGCCTACCAACAGTCTTATATCCGAACCGCCCTCGGATGCCTGAACGCTCAGGGTTATTGTTCCGCAGCCGGAAGCTTCGAGCGCAGGAATAAAGGAGCTTACACTCATTTCCTCAATGACAAGAGAAAGATTGTTGAGCTTTTCTCTCGTTATGAACTGTCTCAGTCCGAACGCATACAGCCTGCTCAGCATTTCATACATATCTGTTCCGCCGGCGTTCAGTGTATATTCCCAGTTTTTGATACGCATGATAAACTGTCTGGTTGCTTCTTTTTGCGGCGCGTCAAAGATCTGCTGCGGCGAGCCCTCTTCATAGATCACTCCGTCCGTCATAAAAAATACACGGTCGGAGACATGTCTTGCGAGGCGCATCTCATGTGTGACTATGATCATGGTGAGTTCGGTGTCCGCAAGGTCTCTTATGACAGACAACACCTCAGATACCATGGTGGGATCAAGCGCGCTGGTCGGCTCATCGAAAAGAAGGATCTCAGGATGCATCGCAAGAGCTCTCGCGATGGCAACACGCTGCTTTTGTCCTCCGGACAGCTCATCCGGATAGTTCCTCGCTTTTGATTCGAGACCGACTTTTTTCAGCTGTGCCATTGCTTCGATATAGCTGTCGGTTTCATTTTTTCCGAGCAGGCTCATCTGGGGCATCATAATATTCTCAGCGACCATCTTGTGTGGGAACAGGTTAAATGATTGGAACACCATTCCCATATTGAGCCTCACTTTATTCATATCGGTTTTTTTATCGGTGACATCGACACCGTTTACAATTATCTGTCCCGAGGTCGGAGTCTCAAGTCCGTTGATGCAGCGAAGCAATGTTGACTTGCCCGTACCGGAGGGGCCGATGATCGTGATGACCTCGCCCTTATTTATATTGGCATTTATATCTGCCAGCGGAGTGGCATTTTCATATTCTTTTTTTAGATTTTTGATCTCTATAAGACTCATAATTCCTCCTGTTTTAGAACACCGATGTCTTGACTTTATTTATCAGTGCATGATATCCCCATGCGAGAAAAATAGTAATGGAAAGGCACATAAGTACATATGAAAGTCCGCCGTTCTCCCACCCGGGGATCCTTAGAAGTATTGTCATGGGTATACGCATCAGAATGTATATTTCAAACAGATGCTCTCCGATCCACTTAAAAATATGATCGGGAAACGGTAACAGATAAGACAATAAAACCACAGCCAGGCAGAAGAAAACAGTCATTACAAGAAATACATAATCATGACCCTCCAATCGTAAAAACATCCTTAATAACAGTGTTGATACAAGCGCCATTCCGGTCATTAGCACATAGCTTGTGCAGGCCTTTAAGCCTTTTATTTTTCCGTCCGAATTGAAACCGCATACTCTCAGCATATGATCTTTGTTCTGTGAGAAAAATATACCAAATAAATATGCGGATATGGTGTTGTAATAATACTCTGCCTTGGTGAGCTTCAACAATATGATAAGACCGGCAGAGAATATAATGGTAAAAATAAGACCGAGGGAATCTCTTGTGCTGTCATATCTGACCGGTATGAGGTCTTTTTCCGAAAGGGCATCGGTTTGTTTTTTCTCATGCCGCCGGTGTCCGGCCATGATCATATCCGCTATCAGCCATGCAGCCCACGTTATGATATACAGACACAGTATGACAAAAATATACCAGTTGCTGTTTCCTATGCTCTCCCATGCGACCAGCGAAAGCAAAAATCTGTCCAAGCCGAACTCTATGCCAAGTATCAGATCCATCGCTGCATAGACAAGCACGGCAGGGACAAACATTGCAAGTACACCAAGCACTCTGCGGTACGGGATCTTTTTTACATAAGACATCCCCTTTTTGCTGATGGATTCCATCACGCCGTAGCCCGAATAAAACAAAAACATTGCGACCATCAGCTGTCCTATGGCTAACATCGCTTTGTCCATGATGTGAGGCAGACTCATATATGAGCGCAGATGACTGATAAAAACAACAAGAATAAATATGCCATTAACACAGGTGGTTGCTTCTTTTTTCAAAAATTTATACATATGTGCAGTCCTTTTATCATCGGTTCTGTATCATGATTTTATACTTTTCTGTTAGTATTGTCAAGAAATAATATATTGCGTTATCTGATCCGGTGTAGTATAATTGAGCAATAGTGGGGAGTTATTATGCAATACGAAACGTGATCGGAGGAGAATATGAATTACCGCATGGACAGGCACGGCGAACCGATTTCCATACTCGGCTATGGCTGCATGAGATTTTCAAAAAAGGGAAATTCAATAGATATCGACAAGGCGGAGAAGGAGCTTCGTGCCGCGATAGATGCGGGAGTGAACTATTTGGACACCGCGTATATATATTCGGGCAGCGAAGTTGCGCTCGGGGAGATACTGCACAGAAACGGTCTTCGTGACAAGGTAAATATCGCGACCAAGCTCCCGGGGTACATGATCAAGAGCGCAAAGTCCATAGAGAAACACTTTGACGAACAGCTAAAGCGTCTACGGACAGATCACATCGACTATTATCTGATGCATATGCTGACAGACCTTCAGGCGTGGAACAAGCTTGTTGAGCTTGGGATCAAGGACTGGATAGAGGAGAAAAAAAGGTCAGGAGCCATCAGAAATATAGGCTTTTCATTTCACGGAAATACAGACAGGTTTTTACAGATACTTGACGCATACGACTGGGAGTTTTGCCAGATACAGTACAACTACCTCGATGAGACTACCCAGGCGGGAGTGAGAGGACTAAAGGCAGCGGCAGAAAAGGGCATACCCGTCATCATCATGGAGCCGCTGAGGGGCGGCAAGCTTGTCAACATGCTTCCAAAGAAGGCGGAAGAGAGAATAAAAAATGATCCGAAAAAAAGGACACCGGCAGAGCTTGCCCTCAGATGGCTGTGGAACCAGCCGGAGGTCACCTGTGTTCTGTCAGGGATGAATTCGGTGGAGATGGTCACGGAGAATGTCCGGATCGCGTCAGATGTCACAGTCGGTGAGTTCGGTGATGAGGATTTCAAACTGATAGCTGATGTGAGGGATGCCATCAGCGAGGTGACGAAGGTCGGCTGTACGGGGTGCGGATACTGCATGCCGTGTCCGCAGGGTGTGGATATACCGGCAGCTTTCAGATATTACAATGAAATAGAGATCAGCGGCAAGAGCAGCGCGCGTTTTGAATATGCGCAGGGAGTCGGACTCAGAAAAGAAAAATCATTCCCCTCCCAGTGTGTCGGCTGCGGCAAATGCGAGAGCCACTGCCCGCAGGGAATACATATCATCGATGAGCTGAAAAATGCAAACAGGGCACTGAGACCATTTTTCTACAAGGTCGGTACGGATTTGGCCAGACGATTCATGCTGAAATAGTTACTATAGTGACAGCCCTGAATAGTAATCCGGGATAATTGCCATGAAGGACAAAATACTTGCTATCAATACCGATATTTTGACAGATCAAGACCTCTTTGATCACTATTACGGGAAACAGAGGAGCTATCGCAGGGAGAGAGTGGACAGGATAAAATACCCCTGCGGTAAAAGGCTTGCCCTCGGTGCCGGGATTGTGATGGAAGAGGCTCTTTTGTATGCGGGCTGTCCCGGTGCGGATATCGTATTTACGGAGCAGGGCAAGCCGGTAATCGACAGTCCGCCGGGCAGTGTTCATTTCAACATTTCGCACACTGCAGGGGCAGAGTCTGACGGCATTGCCGTCTGCGCCGTGTCGGATGCGGTGGTGGGGATCGATGTTGAAGCAGCGAGACAGTTCAGTGAGCCGCTGATAAAAAAGGCTTTTACGGAAAATGAGATCAGACTGATAGAAAGCTTTGATCCCGCATACAAAAACATGGTCTGCACACGCCTTTGGACGATCAAGGAAAGCGTGATGAAGTGGTACGGACTCGGACTTCTGTTAGAGCCTGCTTGTATAGAAATATCCATAGGCTCTGGTGATGCGCGTAGGACTGCCAGAAAACTCCCTGACGGACAGCCTGCCGACTCTCAGTCAGGGAGTTTTCGGGCAACCCGGTGCAGGATGTCACCTGATGATGTCATCATGCGATCAGATATCTGTATAAATGTGCAGACAGGCTCAGACACCGGACTGTCAGCGGAAAGCCTGACCGGTGAGGGCGAGTGCCTTCACATAACGATGCTTAGTGAGAACGGATACATGATCAGCGTCTGCTCCGAGCATGAGAGCTTTGCGGACAGGATCTTCTTTATTTGACAATTTCTTATGGATATGCTATTATTTCCTGTGGATTATGAGGCAGGTCTTTTTTGGAAGGTATGTATCAGTTGGCAGCGCTTTATCGGGCGTTTCCATAGAGTACGATTCAATCAAACAGGAGGGTAAAAAATGAAGAGAAGACTAATTGTATGTGCTGTCGTAACTGCGATCTGTGTCGGGATCACAGGCTGTGGATCCGATTCGGGTTCGAGTGACACTACCGCCGAGGTTCAAAAGGCTTTGGATGAGACGAGTGATGCGGTAGATAAGCTAGGCGATGCGATCTCTGATTCGGTAACTGAAGCAGCCAGTGAGATCTCCGGTTCGTTAGACGAGATAAATGATCAGATCACTGAATCACTAGAGGATCCGTTTACCATGGACGGAGCAACCGAGACAGAGTGGGGAGATTTTGTCGTATCCGTTCCCCAGGGCTACGAGCTAAAGGGCGGAGATGTCTTTGATGATACTGATCCCAATATTTTCAAGGTCATGAAGTCTGATTTTGATTATATAGAGTTTAAATCAGAGTCAGATAAACAAATGATGCAGAATTACAATTACAACCATGATACCTACACCAACGAGCAGCAGGATCTTCCGAAGGTCGATTATGCCGGTGTTGATTGGACAGGCTTTCAGTACGGTGACGGCTTCGGAGGCTATGGCTTTGAGATGTATGGCAAGATCGGTGACAAGAACATCAGGATCTCGGCTGCGGGCTTTGCCTATGACTCCGAGGAAGCCAAGGGCATCATCGGAAGCTTAAAGCTCAAATAAAAAACTATATCGGAAGACTGTCCGGTGTGTTCGGTTTTTTGATATTCTGTCGGGAGGGAGCAAAATGAACTGGCTGAGAAGAATGATGTACGGGCGGTACGCCCGGATGGATCAGCTCAATATAGCGTTATTTGTTCTTTATCTGGCGATCACTCTGATAAGGACGATACTTGGTCTGATATTTCGCGCCGGCAACGCGTTTTTTCTCTTCGGCGCGGGACGCATAGCAATGGGAATAGTTTTCTCCGTGCTGTTCGGACTTCAGATGGGAGCGGTGGTTTGCTTTATACTGCGTATTTTTTCTAAAAATATAGCGGCGAGACAGGCGGAGAATCTGAAATTTGTCGGATGGCTCTACAGCGTCAGGGATTATGGGAATTTCAGAAAAAAGAAAAAACAGGCGAGAAATGAAGGCAAGGAGCTCTTCAAATGCCCGACCTGCAAGAAGGTCATCAGAGTTCCGTTAGGTCACGGCAGGATTGAGATCACATGTCCGAATTGCGGCAGAAAGTTTGTTAAAAAGACTTAAAGCGAACAACAGCTGTTGTTCGGGCTTATGGAGAGACAGCCGTGACAGTAACAAATAGTGACATATAATAGGAGGTATCAGGAATATGACAAGAGCAGAAGCACAGGACAAGCTGAAAAAGTACGGTCAGGAGCATGTACTTAAGTATTTTGATGAGCTTGCGGAGGATGAGCAGCGCTCGCTCCTCACACAGATCGAAGAGACTGATCTGTCCGTTCTGTCCCACATATCCGAGGCGGGAAAGGGCGGAGAGAGAGGGGAGTTTTCTCCTCTCGCGGCAATGCAGTTATCAGAGATAGAGAAAAGAAAAACGGAGTTTCACGATGCCGGAGTAGCGGCTATCAGGGAGGGAAAGACAGCGGCGCGTCTCCTTGCCGGCGGCATGGGAACGAGACTCGGGTCTGACAATCCAAAGGGTATGTACAATATCGGTGAGACCAAAGAGGTATTTATTTTCCAGAGGATCATAGAAAACCTTCTTGATGTTGTAAATGAGACAGATACATGGATCAGGCTTTTTGTCATGACCAGTGAGAAAAACCACGATGCCACGGTAAAATTCCTTGAAGAGAAGGATTATTTCGGCTACAAAAAAGAGTGCGTCACATTTTTCAAGCAGAGCATGGCACCTGCCTGTGACTATGAGGGCAAGCTCTATATGGAGAGCAAGGGCAGGATATCCACATCGCCAAACGGCAATGCCGGCTGGTATTCCTCCATGGCAGCGGTAGGACTTGACAAGGTGTTGCAGGATGAGGGGATCGAGTGGATAGATGTGTTTGCGGTGGACAATGTATTGCAGCGCATCTGTGATCCGTGCTTTGTTGGAGCGACGGTTCTCGCCGGTGTGTCGGTCGGAGCCAAGGTGGTGAAAAAAGCGGCGCGTGACGAGAAGGTCGGTGTTATCTGCCTTGAAGACGGACGCCCGTCTATTGTTGAGTATTATGAGCTCTCCGATGAGATGATGGATGCCAAGGATGAGGCGGGAGAGCCGGCTTACAACTATGGAGTCATACTTAACTATCTCTTCCATGTTCCGGAGCTTGCGGCTGTTACGGATGACCGTATGCCGCTCCATGTTGTAGAGAAAAAGATCCCCTATATAGATCAGGACGCAAACCTTATCAAGCCGTCAGAGCCCAACGGTTACAAGTTCGAGCAGCTTGTTCTTGACATGATACACCAGCTCGATACCTGTCTGCCGTATGAGGTCGTCAGAGAGCATGAGTTTGCTCCCATCAAGAATCCTACGGGCATAGACTCTGTTGAGTCGGCAAGAGAGTTGTGCAAAAAGAACGGGATACAGCTTTAATAGATTATAAACAGAGGTATGACATGGGTATTCGTTCAGCAAAGTGTTTAACAGTATACGCATCGGATGAGAGTTATCTCTCCGATGCGATGATTTTTATACAGAATAGTCTTGCAACGCACAAACTGCCGTCAAAACTCAAAGTAAGAACAGAGCTTTTGTGTGAGGAGATGATAGTCTCTCTCGTCAGGCATCAAAGGTCTCATGACAAAACAGGTGCTTCTGCGGACGATGGGTCGTTCACGGAGTCTGCTGCAGGGGAGCAGTCAGACAGTCAGTCAGGATCCGGAGCGGCAGGAGCAGATGACGGAATAACCATCAATATCAGAAAAAGATCCGGTGATGTATGCATCGAACTGAGATCACATGGAGATGAGTTTGTTCCGTTTGACGCAGAAGGTTCCAAAGATACGGAGCCTGACATTGACAGGATAGTCTCTGATACGTCCGGAGAGGCAGATACTTATGAAGCAGAGGAAGCCATCAGGGGCTTTCTTTTGCGCGCTTATGGGGAAAACTTCAAATACAGTCATGGCAACGGCGTCAACAGAGTGAGGATCATGGCAGGCAAAGGCTCCGGTTCCATGCTGAAAAACACCATCATTGCACTTGCGCTCGGACTTGTCACGGGAGCCCTGATAGCAGGGCTTGCGCCGCAGAGTGTGTCGAACGCAGCGTGTGAATATGTATTAACTCCCATCAGGACCATGTTCATGAATGCTCTCAGGATCATCATAGGTCCCGTGGTGTTTTTCTCTATTGCTACCTGTCTGTCACAGTTCAGTGATCTGAAGGAGCTTGGACGCATAGGTGCCAAGGTGATGGGGATGTATCTGTTGACTACCGTTATAGCGTTTTTAGTCGGAACGGGCGCTTTTTATCTGTTTACTCCGGGAACCTTTGGCGGAGCACCGGATGGTCTTGTGCCGGGAACTGTAGAGATAGATACGGATACATCCGTAAGCCTGCTTGATACGATAGTAAATATAGTACCGTCCAATTTTTTGGCGCCGTTTCTTAATACTGACACCCTTGCCATTATATTTCTGGCTCTTTTATGCGGTATAGCCATTGGCATGTTAGGAAGATATTCCAAGATGCTTATGGAGATATTTGAGGCGTTTAATTCGCTCTTTCTCACTATTACCACACTTATCACGAGACTTATACCGGTTGCGGTGTTCAGTGCGGTGGCACTGATGATCATACAGTCAGGAAGAGAAGCGTTTTTCAATCTGATGGCGATCACGGGAGTCCAGATACTTGCTGTTGCATGCATGATAATCATATATGCTCTTTTGCTGCTTATATTTGGCAGGCTCAATCCGTTCAAATTCTTCAAAAAGATATCTGAGGGAATGCTCATGAGCTTTACCATGTGTTCAAGCTCCGCCGTTATGCCGCTTAATATGCGTATATGTACGGATAAACTCGGGATCTCACCCAAGATCTCAAACTTCTCCATACCGCTCGGCGCAACGGTGAATATGGACGGATCCTGTATTTTTATGTGTGTGATGGCACTTTTTTTGGCGAGGATCTTTGGGGTAGAGGTCACGCCTGCAATGCTTTTTACCATGGCGGCTATGATCATCATGCTGTCGCTCGGTGCTCCGGGTGTTCCGGGCTCTGCTATTGTCTGTCTGGGAGTTGTCGTCAGTGCCATAGGTGTTCCCATTGAGTCTATCAACCTCATCGTGGCGGTAGTGCCGATACTTGATATGTTCGAAACCATGTCCAATACGACGGGAGATATGGCTGTGACGACTGTTGTAGCGCGTTCCGAGGGACTGATCGATATAGAAAAATACAATAGTTGAATAGTTATTGATTTTTGATTTTTTCTGTGATAAAATTAAGAAAACAATGCTTAACTGGAGAAAGGAACGGTGTCTGATATGGGGACGAGTGCTGTTTTTCGGCGTAGTGGGTACAAAAGGATCATAGCCGTGACTCTGATCATGGCTTTTTTCTGTGGGATGTTCTGCGGCTGTGAGACGGCGTCTGCCCAGATCACCATAGAGACGACGGAGGCCACCGGCGCGCAGGTGGAGCAGAATGACAACTGTATCATTGACTATTCCGGCGCTGCGAACGGCTATATAAATGTCAGATACACAGAGTCCACCGACAAGACCATCAAGGCACAGGTGGCAGGTCCTACCGGAGTCACCTATACCTACACGATACGAAAAGACAAATACGAGGTCATCCCCCTCACGGAGGGAAACGGTGCCTACAAGGTCACGGTGTTAAAGAACGTGAGCGGGAACTCCTATGCCGTTGTTTTGGCAGCGTCATTTTCCGTAAGTCTGCAAAACGAATTCCAACCGTATATAAGACCGAACCAGTATGTTGATTTTACTGCTTCGACCAAGTGTGTCAAAAAGGCTGAGAGTCTCTGCAAGAAGGCAAACACCGATCTTAAAAAGGTCAAAAAGGTCTACAACTGGGTCATCAAGTATTTTAAATATGATTATGACAAGGCAAAGACAGTCAAGGCAGGATACCTTCCGGTGCTTGATACAGTGTATGGCAAGAAAAAGGGAATATGCTTCGACTATGCGGCGACCATGACCGCAATGCTCAGAAGCCAGGGTGTTCCGGTAAAGCTTGTCATCGGCTACACGGGCGAGGAGTACCACGCGTGGATCAATGTCTACAGCAGAAAAAAAGGCTGGATCACGGGAGCTATCTACATTGCGAGCGACAAATGGAAGCTTATGGATCCGACATTCGCATCCACGGGCGGATCGAGCAAGACGGTAATGAAATACATCAACAATACCAAGAATTATAAAGCAAAATACAGTTATTGAGGAGTTGTCATGAGTAAGAAGGTTTTGAGCAATGAATACATATCGGCTTTTTGTCTCGAGATGTCATTGCTGCTTCATTCGGGGATCGGAACTGAGGACGGACTGTATTTGTTGGCAGACGATGAGCCGTCTCCTTCCAATCAGAAAATGCTTAAAAAAATGGCGGAGGTAGTGTCCGAGGGCAGACCGTTTTCCGAGGCGATCAGAGAAGCGTCATGCTTTCCGAAGTATGTGGCTGATATGATAGATACCGGCGAGATGACCGGTCGTCTTGAACAGTCCTTTCGTGCACTCGCGGATTATTATGACAGACAGGTTCAGATATCCGCTCAGATCCGGAGCGCCATTCTGTATCCGGTGATCCTGCTGATACTCATGCTTGTGATCATCGTAGTGCTCCTTGTCAGGGTACTTCCCATCTTCAACAATGTATATGAACAGCTCGGCGGCACCATGAGCGGTACTGCCAAGGCTCTTTTGTCTCTTGGCAACGTCCTCGGCAATATCATGCCGGTGCTGTGTGTGATACTTGGTGTCATCGTGGTATTTATCGCCGTTATCAGCGGCAGCAGAGTCTACAGGGGAGCCGTTCTTTCGTTTTATAAAAAAATATTCGGGAGCATCGGGCTCTCACGCCGTATGGCTGAGTCGAGGTTTGCTTCGGCGATGGCTATGGGGATGGCATCGGGCTTAAATATCGAGGATTCGTTTAGAAGCGCGATGAGATTTCAGGACACTACGCCGAAGGTCGCGGAGAGATACGGCAGATGTCTTGAACGGTTGGAGAGAGGCGAGCCTCTTGCGGAGTCATTCAGGGAGGAGCGAATTCTTGATGCCGCGTATTGCAGGATACTTGATCTCGGTGCGAAGTCCGGTACATCGGACGATGCCATGGCGGAGATAGCAAGGCGCATGGATGATGCCGTTCAGATGGATATAGAGAGAAAGGTAGGCAAGATCGAGCCTACAATAGTGATCATCACATCGGTGCTTGTAGGTATCATACTGATAGCGGTGATGTTGCCGCTCATCAATATCATGTCATCTATCGGGTGATGATGAGGAGGACAAATTGAAACCATTATTAAAGGCGATCCTGTTGATCGCGATCCCTGTATGCGCTGCGGTGCTTCTCGTGGCAGCTTCCGAGAAGCTTGGCTCCCATCAGGAGGGCGAGAGTCTGAAGCAGCTTGAAAATACGGTCAGAAAGACCGTAATGACCTGCTATGCAACAGAGGGTGTATATCCTCCGAGCGTCAAATACATGGAGGACAATTACGGCATACAGATAGACCATTCGAGATACAGCGTATTCTATGAGATATTCGGGGACAACATCATGCCGCAGATCACGGTCATGGAGATCCCCGATGCAGAGGAAGAGGTAATATCAGATGAGGAAGGGTAGAGGATCAGTACACAGCATAGAGGGAGCATTTGTACTTGTTCTCTTTGCGGTGTTTGCGATCACGGTCATAGCGGTGCTCGCTCTTGGCGCCAACAGCTACAAAAGCCTTGTGGCAAGGGACAACGAGGCGTATAACAAGAGAATAATAACCTCTTATGTGGCAGCCAAGATACGCTCGGCAGATACCGTCGGAGGTGTTGCGGTTGGCGGCTTTTCCACACCGTCAAGTAATGACGGAGTCAACACTCTTCATCTCTATCAGGAGATCGATGGCGATGTATATGATCAAAGGATATATTACCATGATGGTCATATCTATGAGATATTGACCATAGCAAACAACAATATAGCGCCTGAGGATGGGAACCCAATACTCGAAGCGCACGGACTCGAATTTGAGATGAAGGACGGAGTGGTGTCCGTGAAGGCAAAGGATACCGAGGACAGGGAGAACCACATCACCGTATCCGTGAGAAGTAAGCTTGATGGTGTCAAGGGTGATCATCTTGACGGAAAGGACAGTGGAGGAGTAGGATGAGTTACGAGAAAAGCAAAGCTCCTCTGTCTTTGATGGAGCAGCTTATCATGGTGTTCATATTTGCGTTTGCAGCCGCTGTATGTCTGCAGGCATTTGTGTATTCCGATGGTCTCTCCAAAGACAGCACCGTAAAGGAAACGGCAGCTATGCGCGCCACCGAGGTGATCGAGACCTGCAAGGCATATCATGGTGATATGGAACAGGCGGCAAAGCTTCTGAAGGCCGTGGTGGTACCGGATGCGGACAGCGGTCTGTCCACGATGGAAAAGACCTACGAGGAGGATTCCCTGAAGGTAGTAATAGAAGCAAAGGAGCCCGAGGTCATCGGCGATGAGAAGGTGTATCAGAAGGCAGACATTCATGTGTATTATCTTGGTGATGAGGGCAGTGCGGATACAGAGTCAGTATATGATGTTTCAGCGGCATGGCAAATAGTGTAGTCCAAGTGAGAGGATATCATCCGATGGAAACGAGAGAGAGAAAGAAAAGAAAAATGTCATTTACCACGGTGGGCGGGAGTTCGATCCTGACTATTTTTGCCGTGCTTGTTTTTGTTGTATTCGCTCTTTTGTCGCTCTCCACGTCCAAGGCGAACGCATCCCTGACCAACAGATCCACGCAGAGTGTAACTGACTATTACAAGGCGGATCTGAAAGCAGAGGAGCTCTTGGCGCAGCTAAGGAGCGGTCTTACTCCGGAGGGTGTCACCATATACAGGGCTGAGACGACAAAAAACGGTGTCAAGAGGATAGTTGCCGAGAATGTGGGATATACCGATTGGGATGAGTTCGCATCATACAGCGTAAAGATCGATGACAGGCAGGAGCTTCAGGTCGAGGTCCTGCTGAACCTGGGAACAGATGCCAAATATCAGGTAATAAAGTGGAAAAAGGTATATACCGGCGAATGGAAGGCTGATGACTCAATGCCTGTTTTTTCTGATGAGTCGTCAGGCATGGGCGGAATAGTTACCATAGATGAATGATGATCGCGGGAGGAATGAGCAATGCATGATCTGGAGGACGTACTTAAAACTGCTGTTGAGAGCAAGGCCTCGGATATTTTTATAATCACCGGCGGCGAGCTCAGCTTCAAGGTTGCCGGGCAGATAAAGAGCATATATGATGATGGTGAGCGCCTGATGCCTACCATGACCGAGGTGCTTATAGATGAGATATACCGTATAGCGGACAGAAGCAAGGATCATTTCATTGAAAACGGTGATGATGACTTCTCGTTTGCGATCGGAAACCTCGCAAGATTCAGGGTGAATACTTATTTTCAGCGCGGCTCCCAGTCCTGCGTCATTCGTATCGTGGCATTTGATATTCCTGATTACCGTGATATGGGTATCCCCGATTCCGTGATGGAGCTTGCCAAGGTAAAGCACGGCATGATCATAATATCAGGTACGGCAGGCTCCGGAAAGTCCACCACGCAGGCATGTATCATTGATGAGATCAACAATACAAGATCCGCGCATATCATAACTCTCGAGGATCCGATAGAGTATCTCCACCGTGACAAAAAAGCGATCATATCACAGAGAGAGGTTCTGATAGATACGAAAAGCTATCTGACGGGATTGAGGGCAGTGCTGAGGCAGGCGCCCGATGTGATACTTCTCGGTGAGATGAGAGATGCCGAGACCATCCGCACGGCAATGTCTGCAGCCGAGACCGGACATCTGGTGATAGCCACGCTCCACACCAAGGGCGCGGTCAATACCATAGACCGTATCATAGACTCATTCCCCGCGGATCAGCAGGAGCAGATAAGGATCCAGCTCTCTCTCGTCCTCAACTGCATAGTATCACAGCAGTTGATCCCGAAAAAAAACGGGGGCATGGTTCCTGCGGTAGAGATCATGAAGATAACTCCCGCGGTCAGCAATATGATAAGGGATTCAAAGAATTATCAGATAGACAACGTGATCCAGACATCGGCGCCTCTTGGCATGATCTCCATGGATCAGTACATAGTGGATCTGTACAAAAAAGGTATCATATCGGATGAGGCTGCACTGATGTATGCGATGAATCCGGAACAGGTACAAAGACGCCTGTGATATATGAAAGGAAACTAAAGAAATATGGTTACAAGCAAAAAAACCAAAATAAGACTCGTGGTGTCGACCATTGTGTTTATGCTGGTATTCATCGGGATAGTTGCAGGCTTTCTGATAGCCTTTTCCTCGCTGAAGGCCTCAAACGAGGAGCAATATAACGGCAGGGTGGTCGCCACCGGAACGGCAGATGAGTTAGAAGAAACAGAACAGTAACGAACGGGCATCAAACTCCTGCTGCCCGTTCTTTTTTTCTGTAGTATTCATTTTTGTTCTCATACATCCTGTCATCGGCAAGCTTGATAAGCTCATCGAAGGACAGATTTTCATTCTCGGCGACTCTGACATATCCGCAGGACACTGACAGCTCCATATCGTTTTCGCCGGACCAGTTCTCTGTAGCCTCCATAAAGTCCACTCTCATCATAGTCAATCTGTCTTCATCGGCAAATAAAAGACCTACAAACTCATCTCCGCCGACTCTGTAGATATCTCCGTAATTGCCAAAGCACTGGCTGATACATGAGGCAGCGCCCTTTATCAGCTTGTCGCCGGCATCATGCCCCAAGGTGTCATTGGCTTTTTTCAGTCCGTTCAGATCCATGGAAACGCATACCAGAGTCGGTTCATAAACACCTGATGAATATCTTTTTATATCGTTTTCAAACGCTCTTCTGTTATGGAAGCCTGTCATGGCATCCGTATTTGCGTTTTTATGTTCGTTGATAATGCGCCTGGTCATGCGGCGCACGATGAGAACTATGACAACTGCCGCTATCAGCATATAGATGCTCACCAAAATGAGCGGAACAAGTATATTTTTGTTTACGACAGAAATATACTGCGCGACTACGATCTTGTAACCGTTATACCTGCACAGGGAAACATAAGATGATTCAAGTGAAATGTCCGCGGATTGGGTATATACATTGTTGACCTTCTCTTCTCCGGTGATCTCTATTCCTATCTCATCGAGCGTTCTGTCGAGATGATTGGTGTTTGTCGCGCCTATCACAACATTGTCATCATCGTTTGCCACAAGGATCTCAACACCGTCATAGGCAGGGATCTCTCTGATGACCTTGTCCATCTGGTTCGTTGAGAGCTCATTGAGAAGCCTTCTCGGGGTGATCCCAACCATGACGAGATGCTTGTGGGCGTCGTTCCAGCTTATCGCATACATCATCTGCATGCTCGATCCCGTTTCATAGTTTACCGGCTCACACATCGTGAAATTTTTCTCATCAAGCATCTTGGCAAATTTTGAAAAGCGTTTGCTCGTTCTCAGATTCTCACCGTAGTATCCCGGCTTGGTGCCGCTGTAGAGCTTTCCATCGGTATCAAAGAGGTGTATCTCATCCACGGACAACAGGTTTGTCAGCCAGGCAAGCTCCGTGATCCTGTTTTCTATTTCGGGGTTTTTATCGATCATGTATGATACTGCCTTGGAACGTGTGACATAGTCATCCTTGAGAGAGGCGGTCAGAGAGCGGACCTTGTCATCATTGGTCTCTATGAGCTGTTCGAGCTGGTCTATCAAAAGACCGGAGGAACGATAGGCATTATCGCGATTGGCGCGTGTCTGGATCCTAAAAAGAAGCGTAAGAAGTAAACCGATGACGATCAGCGTCAGCAGGAGAAGATAGAGCAAACTGCGTTTTTTATATTTCATATAACACACCCTCTTTTGCCATACCGGAAAGCCGCAAACAATAACAGTATATCACACATATCGAATTATTGCAGTAGTTTTTTTACTGAATTAGTTGATTATTTTAACAAGTAGTGATATAATATCGTCATACGTTGTGTCTTATGAACGAGAATAGTAACTTCGTGTGGACCGGTCACGGAGCTTGCCGCCCGGTCTATGCCGGGGCGACAAAAACATTAACTGCGGGAGGACAGACAATGAGCAAAAATATTCTGATAATAGCTGCCATGGAGGAGGAATTAAAGCCGTTTATCTCGGATGGCGATTACAAGAGGACGGACGACGCTCCGTTCGCGTTCTATACAGGAAAGATGGGAGATCATAGTCTCCTGCTCTCCGTCTCAAAGATAGGTCTCGTTTCCATGGGTTCTTGTGCCGAGCATTTTCTGACCAGAGTAAAATACGACGATTCTATCCCGTTTTCTTCAATAGATATGGTAATGAATATCGGTGTGGGCGGCGCCATCTCATCTGAACTCGAACAGGGTGATATAGTAGTAGGCAACAGACTTTGCCAGCACGACATGGATGTAACGGGGCTTGGCTACGAGATAGGACTGAACCCGGACTATAGCTCCGTTTATCACGATGCTGATACCGCGGCGCTTGATGCCATAGAGAGAGCCTATGAGAAGCTTGATACGGATTACAGGCTGCGCACCGGCACCATAGCATCCGGCGATGCTTTTATCTCTTCCAAAGAAAAAAAGGACTTCATAGAAAAAACATTTTCTGCCCTTGCGTGTGAGATGGAGGGCTCGGCTCTCGCACAGGTATGCAGTGACAACAAAGTTCCTTTTCTTGTCATCAGGGCGATCTCTGACAAGGCAGACGGCGAAGCACCGCTCTCATACAATGATTTCAAGGAGAAGGCGATCCTGAATCTCACTGAGCTTGTGAAGATGACGATCGGGGAGCTTTGAATTAAGGGGGTATAGGGAATATGATCGACAGGGCCATCAAGTCATTTGTACAGCACAGGGTCGGTGGCGTTATAGTATCAGATGAGAAGGACGAGATCATATATTCGGATCCGAGGATCATTCTCTCAGACCATGCGCTGAGGACATTTAAGAAAAGAAAGCCTTCCATGGACGATGAAAAGACATGGGAGTTATCAGATACCGACAGCTCCAAATACTACCGTGTTGAGACTGCGACCGTGACAGAGGAGGGAGCCAGACTGCAATGCCATCTGTTTACGGACGTGAGCGATTACGCTTCACTTTTCAAGGATATCAGCGATTATTCCAAACAGATATCGGATATCAGCGATTTCCAAAAGACCATACTCGGCAAGCTCTCGCACGGATATGATGCCTGTCTTCCGGATCTTTGCGAGCTGTGTCAGGCGACCGAAGGGACACTCTACATGGAGATTGATGACGGGGAGCATATCAGGATATCAAGCTTTCACAAGAGGCTGCAGAGCAGGGTAACAGAGAACTCCGATGAATACAAAAAGCTCATAGCATCCAGCAGATTTGATCTGTTTGACGGGAGATACTGTTTTTTAAGCGAGCAAACGGGAGAGCAGCATTATGCCCTGTTTTTGCGGCGCGGGATGAATTTTAACGAAGAGTATTTCAGGGAGGCGTCAGTCTACAACGTCATCAGACTTTTTATAGAGAACGGAGTCCTGAGAGAAAAGATAATATACGAGAGCGAGCACGACAAGCTGACAGATCTTTACAACAAGGATAAATATATCATCAGCAGGGATGAGGAGTTTGGAAGACCTGAGAAAATAGCGGTATTCAACTTTGATGTAAACAATTTAAAGCTCGTCAATGACACCAGGGGACATGAGGCAGGCGACAGGCTTATCGTCAAGGCGGCAGAGAGCCTTAAATCCATCATAAAGGATGATGTCATAGGATACCGCATAGGCGGTGACGAGTTCGTCGTTATAGGAATAGGCTTATCGTCAAGGCAGGCTGATGAGCTGAAGAAGTTCTGGGAAAAAGCCCTCGATGAGATCAACAAAGATGAGGAGGAGGATATCACGCTCGCCTGCGGAGTGGCATGCGGAGAGGGTGAATACGATCTTGATGATCTTTTGGGAGAGGCAGACAAGAGGATGTATGAGAACAAAAAAGAAATGAAAAAAAGGCTCGGACTATATGACAGGTAGGTCCTGAGTATCCGGGAAACATGAGCAGATGAAAGGAGGTGTCGGCATGGAGGCAGAGTTAGAACTTGACGCAACCAAAGAAAATCTGAAAGAAGTTTTTGATTTTGTGACGACAGAGTTAAGCTCAAGGACTGATGACAAAAAACTGATACGACAGATCAAGCTTTGTGTTGAAGAAATATTTTTAAATATTTCAAGCTATGCATATCACCCCGAGGTGGGAAGAGCCAAGATCATGGTGAAAATAGAAGGAAATCCGACACCTGTGAGAATCTGGTTAAGCTTTATTGACCACGGGCATCCTTTCGACCCTCTTGCAGAGGAAACTCCGGACACGGAGGCTCCGATAGATAAAAGAAAGATAGGGGGACTTGGAATTTTTCTTGTCAGAAATACGGTCGACGGAATCAAATATGAATATATCAATGGGGAGAATGTACTGACAATATTCAAAGAAATGAACCGGAATGTTCAGGGGCAGAATTAGGAAAGAGAGGGGCTTATGGAAATTAGAGAAGAAAAATCCGAAGAAAACATTATCCTTCATGTTTCCGGAGAGATAGATGGCACCAACGTTGATGATTTTGAAAGCACCCTTGATGATGCGTGTGAGAGAACGGAAAGCCTGATTTTGGATCTCGACGGGCTTGAGTATGTTTCATCTGCCGGTCTCAGGGTATTTCTCACTATACAGAAAAAAATGAAGCAGCGCGGTTTTGATATGCTGCTGAAAAATGTAGAGGATGAGGTAATGGATATTTTTTCCGTGACCGGCTTTGTCAAGCTTCTCAATATTGAATAGTGAATTTTTATGACCGGGAGTATGATATGTCCGAAAAAAACAACAAAAAAAAGCATCGGTTTTCAGTCGGGATCAAGATGTATCTGTTTGTCGTTCTGACTGTGCTGACAGTTGCTCTTGGGGCATCCCTGATCTCATATAATATCAATGTCAATCAGATAGATGATTATTTTAAGGGGCTTACGCTCAGCTCGGCAAGAACCTTTGCTACATTTCTCGATGTTGATTTTTTCAAGGAGCTGATAGAGACAGCGGAGTCCGAGGAATATCAGGCTATCCGGGATGAGGCAGAGGAGAATGATGATGAGACGGCTCCGAGGGAATATCTAAAAAGCAAGGGTCTTTGGGACAGATATGTCGGGCAGAGAGATATGCTGCAGAGCTTTCTTGACAACATGGATGATATCACCTATCTCTATGTGGTAAAGTGCGGGGGAGTAAATGATCATCTTGATATGTATCTTCTTGATGATTATGAAAATGCGGTTTATGAGACCGGATATTATGAGGAAAGGGAAGAGGCGTTTTTTGGAACAGACTTTTCCAAAGAGGTCGAACCCACGATATCAGTCGGGGACTGGGGATGGCTTTGCTCCGGCTTTGCGCCCGTTTACGATGAGAACGGAGAGGTCGTCTGTCAGGTAGGCTGTGACGTCGGTATGGACGAGATAATGTCACAGAGGAGAACACTTTTGCAGTACTATATCATAGGCGCGATAGTGTTTGCACTGATCGTGCTGGTGTTGGCAGTCATACTTGTCAGAAGAGTCGTGGTAAAGCCGCTCGGTGCCATCAAAGAAAAAATGTCAGAGTTTGACCCGTCTGCAAGAGACTCATATGAGCAGGCAGGTGTGATCGAGATAGAGGTAAAAAGCAATGATGAGATAAGTGATATTTATTACGGCATACGGGAGATGCAGATAAATATTATCAATTATCTTAATGATATTTCCGTGATGAGGAGCGACAAGGAAAGACGTGACGCGGAGATCGCCGTGGCATCGGGGATGCAGGCGGATATGCTTCCGAAGAATTTTGATATATGCAGTGAGGTCTCGCTTTACGCATGTATGACTCCCGCAAGAGAGATGGGCGGGGATTTCTATGATTTTTTCATGATAGATGATGACCACCTGGGGATAGTTATGGCGGATGTGTCAGGAAAGGGCGTTGCCGCGGCGCTGTTTATGGTCGCAGCCAAGGAGTTGATCAACCTGCGCACCATGAACGGCGGGACACCGGCTGAGATACTTTTTGACGTAAATAACAAGCTGTGCAGTGACAATCCGTCCGGGCTTTTTGTAACGGCGTGGTTTGGTATCATTACTCTCTCATCGGGCGAGATGATATCGGCAAATGCAGGACATGAATATCCGGTGATCATGAGAAGGGATGATGAATATGAGCTCATCAGGTCGGACAATATGCCTCCCTTGGCAACAGTCGAGGGTCTGAAATACGAGAATGATATAATTACGCTCGAAAAGGGAGACAGGATATTTCTCTATACGGACGGGGTGCCGGAGGCAAAGAGCGGCAGCGGTGAGAGATTTGGAATGGGCAGGATGATGGAGATCCTGAATCTTAACAAGACCTCTGATCCGGAGACGCTCTTGGAAAAAATGGATGAAGGCATCGTGACCTTTGAGGGAGAGATCGAGCCGTTTGATGATATCACAATGCTCAGCATGGTTTGGAACGGGAGGTGATGTTTTGGAAGAGATGGCGGAGAAGCTTATTGAGGAGCTTAACTGCGAGACGGTTTTTACTATCCCGGTATTTGGAGGGATAGAGGTAACTGAATCCGTGGTGACGACATGGATCATCATGGCAGTGCTGATCATTTTTTTCTTTATCATGACGAGGGGACTGAAGGTCAGAAACATTTCAAGACGGCAGGCAGTCATAGAGACGATCTATGTGAAGCTCACGGGCTTCGTCGGTGATATGATTGGAGAAAAGGGACGCGGACTTGTGCCGTATCTGACGACGGTTCTTCTCTATATCGGGCTTGCCAACATATTCGGAATATTCGGCTTCAAGGCGCCGACCAAGGATATGAATGTGACACTGGCACTTGCGGGTATGAGCATAATTTTAGTTCAGGCGGCTTCCATCTACTATTTGGGAGTGAAAAAATGGCTGAAGGGCTTCGCAAAACCCGTACCGGTCGTACTGCCGTTCAATGTGCTCGACCTTTTTACAAGACCTCTTTCGCTCTGTATGCGATTGTTCGGAAACGTTCTTGGCGCGTTTGTCATCATGAAGCTGATAGAGATGGTGATACCGGTAGTTTTGCCGGCGGTATTCAGCGTATATTTCGATCTGTTTGACGGACTTTTGCAGGCGTATGTATTCGTATTCCTCACATCACTCTATGTCAAGGAGGCCATCGAGGAGGAGGAAGAAGAGGGAAAGAACAGAAAAAAGGTGAGAAACAAGATAGCGAAGATAGCGACGGATTCTGAGAGAAAATCTGCATGACAGGCAGAGCGTCGTTATATCACATTGGTATCCGGTCAGGAAATGACCTTTTTATAGAAAAACATTGAGGATATAATCCTAAATCAACCAAAGCAACAGCTTTAGAATGGAGGAAAAAATGGGAACAGTTGCACTTGCAGCGGGGATCGCTGTATTGGGAGTAGTAGGTGCGGGATTCGGTATCGGTATCGCGACATCAAAGGCAGTAGAGGCAGTGGCGAGACAGCCCGAGGCAGAATCCAAGATCATGAAGAATCTGATACTTGGATGCGCGTTGGCAGAGGCAACGGCAATTTATTGCTTTGTCATTGCGATACTGATCATCATGATGCTTGGACAGTAACCGGATATCAGATCAAAATTGCTATAAAAAAGCTGCCGTCTGCTGACGGCTGCCGGAGGTAAATATGCTTCGAATAGACATTAATCTGGTTTTTACCATTATTAATATCCTGGTTCTTTTTATTGCGCTGAGGTTTGTTCTTTTCAAGCCCGTGAAGAAGATTCTTGATGAACGTCAGGCAGAGGCTGACAGAGAGTGGGAAGAGGCAAAGGAGAAACAAAAAAGCGCGGATGAGGCGAAGCTTGAATATGACAATTCGCTCGCTTCCATTGAGAAAAAACGCCAGGATACACTTGCCGAGGCAAGGGAGAAGGGCGAGAAGGAGTACCAGAGCATCATAGGTCATGCCCAGGCACAGGCAAGGGACATCGTGGATCGCGCCGTCACCGAGGGTGAGAGCCAGAGGAAAAAGATATTGGAGAGCGCAGAGGAGGAGATCGCCGATATGGTAGTGGCGGCAGCCGGCAAGGTTGCGGGCACTGCATCGGGGGCAGACTTTGACCGCTCCTTATATGATGAATTTTTGTCAAAAAAAACGGGGGATGATTCATGACTAAGAAGGCAATAGACTACGCATCAGAGCTTATGAATATCCCCGGAGCCAGAGAGATGATCGCAGAGGTAAAGGATATCTGCGACGCAGTTCCCGCGGTGTCTGAGGAGCTTTCTGATATCACTATTCCGATCAGTGTCAAGCATGTCATCATTGACCGGATATTTCCGCATGATATCAGGAATTTTCTCAAGCTTCTGTGTGACAACAATGACTTTGTTCATTTTGGTGAGATATGTGATGAGTTCCATGAGCTGCTAAAGACTCCGGGCAACATTGAGTCTTATGCGGAGCTTATCTATGTGACCCCGCCTACGGAGGAACAGCTTTTATCCATCAGGGATTTTCTCGGCAGAGAGTTCCACAATGAGGATATGGAGCTTGACATGAAAAAGGATGAGTCGCTAAAGAGCGGCTTCATCATCAGAGTGGGGTCAAAGGAGTACGACTGGTCTGAGGCGGGGCGTATCAGACAGCTCGAGGAGCGGCTAAAGAGCGCCGTGATGAAGCACACATACTCCGAGGACGGAATAATCTCCATCCTCAGATCGACCATCGAGGAGTTTGAGCTCGTAGCGGCTGACAAAGAAATCGGTGTTGCCACATGGGTAGGTGACGGCATCGTAAATATTGACGGTATTGACCATGCAAACTACGGTGAGATAGTGATATTTGACTGCGGTGTCAAGGGCATGGTGCAGGATGTAAGACGTGATGACATAGGAGTCATTCTGTTTGGCAGGGATACGGAGATCCACGAGGGGTCGAGAGTTACGAGAACAGGCAGGATGGCAGGTATTCCGGTCGGTGAGGAATTTTTAGGACGTGTCGTGGACGCTCTTGGCGCGCCGCTTGACGGAGGTCCTGATATCGAGACCGAGAACTATCGTCCGGTGGAGATGAATGCTCCGGGTATAGTGGAGAGAAAGTCCGTATCTGAGCCGATGGAGACAGGTATTCTTTCCATCGACTCGATGTTTCCGATCGGAAGGGGACAAAGAGAGCTCATCATAGGCGATCGTCAGACGGGCAAGACCTCGATCGCGATGGATACCATCATGAACCAGAAGGGCAAGGATACCATCTGTATCTATGTAGCCATAGGGCAGAAGGCATCTACGGTTGCCAAGCTCGTGGGCAGCCTGAAAAAAGCGGGTGCCATGGACTATACCATCGTAGTGTCCGCGACGGCATCTGATCCGGCTCCCCTGCAGTATATAGCGCCTTATTCCGGGGCAGCGCTCGCAGAGTATTTTATGTACCGTGGAAAGGATGTACTGATAGTCTATGATGATCTGTCCAAGCATGCGGTAGCGTACCGCGCTATTTCTCTTTTGTTAGAGAGATCGCCGGGGCGCGAGGCGTATCCGGGTGATGTTTTTTATCTGCATTCGAGGCTTTTAGAGAGGTCTGCGAGACTTTCGCCCGAGGCGGGCGGAGGTTCTATCACCGCGCTTCCGATCATTGAGACACAGGCAGGAGATGTATCTGCCTATATTCCCACGAATGTCATTTCCATTACGGATGGTCAGATATACCTTGAGAGCCAGTTGTTTTTCTCGGGACAGCGTCCTGCGGTAAATGTCGGTCTTTCGGTGTCGAGAGTCGGCGGAGCTGCGCAGAGAAAAGCCATGAAAAAAGCATGCGGGTCTATAAGGATCGATCTGGCGCAGTACCGCGAGATGGAGGTGTTTACCCAGTTCTCATCCGATCTTGATGATGCGACCAAAAAACAGCTCAACAACGGACGCGCCCTCATGGAGCTTCTCAAACAGCCTCTCGGACATCCGTTCTCGATGGCTGAACAGGTAGTTATACTCGTGAGCGCGAATACATTTATATTCAGTGATCTTCCTATTGATGAGGTGCTCCCGTTCAGGACAAGGCTTTTGAAGCTGTTTAATACCGAGCATTCTGATGTCATGAC
>JAGBOK010000038.1 GCA_017633905.1 Eubacterium sp.
CATCGAGTATATGATACATCTCCTCGTGGGTCTCACCTACCGCGAGACCGCCGATCGCATATCCGTCCAGTTCAAGCTCTGATATTTTCTTCGCGTTCTCTATACGGACATCATCCAATACCCCACCCTGATTGATACCAAACAGAAGCTGATCTTTGTTCAGAGTATCTTCAAGACTGTTTAACCTTGCCATCTCGTCTTTGCACCTGATGAGCCACCTGTATGTCCTCTCTACAGACTGCTCTATATAGCTTCTGTCCGCGGTACTTGGCGGACACTCATCAAATGCCATAGCTATCGTGGACGCAAGATGTGACTGGATCTGCATGCTCTCCTCCGGCCCCATAAAGATCCTATGACCGTCTATGTGAGAGCGAAACTCCACACCCTCCTCCCTGATCTTTCTTCTCTCCGCAAGAGAAAAAACCTGAAAGCCGCCGGAATCGGTGAGTGTGGGACGATGCCAGTCTGTAAACCCCATGAGACCTCCCATATCCCTCACAACGTCATCACCCGGTCTTAGGTGCAGATGGTAGGTATTGCAGAGCATCACTTCAGTCCCTATATCTTCAAGATCAGCTGTTGATACGGCTCCCTTGATCGCTGCCACGGTAGCCACGTTCATAAATACCGGTGTCTCTATCACGCCGTGTGCCGTCTCAAAGCGGGCTGACCTCGCCGATCCGTCAGTTGCTGTTACCGAGTACAACTCATCCCTCCCGTCACATTCTGCGCCATGCATCATGCACTTTTGCCGCAGCAATGCTTGTATTTTTTTCCTGAACCGCACGGGCACGGGTCATTGCGTCCGACCTTGGGCTGCTCCCTGCGATATGTCCTTGAAGACTTCTGCTCTTTGTACAGCTCTTTTCTCCTCGCATCGTCAAGAAGCTCATCCCACTGTGGGAGATTGTACAGCCATTCAGCGTCATTATCTATCATGTTCTTGTACAGGAGTTCAAGATCGATATCCAAAGAAACAACGGTATCCTCCTCCATCTCATCAATGGGATTGGGAGTCTTTAGACTGTCATTGATCCCGTCAAGAAAACCTACCATCATGGAAAGCGGAACATCGTATTTCTCTGAAAGCTCTTTCACTGTGCCACTCACAATATTCTCAGGGTCAGAAAGGAGCTGTTCATAGATGCCCTTTTCGAGAGTAAAATACTTCTCCCACATCTTCTGACCTTCCTTTGATGTCTGCATCTCCTCGCTATATGCGTAATCACGCCACTTCTGTAATAATGCCATTTTTCATTCCTCCATAAATCCCGGCACAGCGATGTCTGATATAAAAAACACTGCACCGGAGCCTTGATCTTCACAGCTGCGAGAACCATTTTAACATAGGACAGAATAAAAATCAACTACAAAAACTCAAAAGAAAAGGTGAGATGCAACCAAAGCATCTCACCTTAAAAATCATGAACTCATGATCAATCAGCGTTTACCACAGATATATAAATATCTATATCATCTGCAAGAACATATCCGCTGTAGCTCTGACCGGTCGGAGACCACTTGGAGATATAGAAGCTGTTGATCTCACCCGGAGTATCATCGAAATAATTGCAAGCCCATCCGGTTACTTTTATTCCGAACTTCTCTCCTGCTCCGGTGGTGACCTGGAACGGACCCGCTTTTTCTTTGCTAAGCTCACTCACGATAGATGAATAATTACTGCTTGATGCGTAATAGGTATATTCTCCACCGCTTATATTTACCGACAGGATAAGCTTGGTGCTCGTATCGGCAAACTGTGAAACGAGATTATTGAATGTAGAAGCATTCGGAAGAGCCTTGAGTTCTGCATCACCTGCTCCTACGTTGATATAATCACCGAGCTTGTCGACCGCAAAATCAATAAGTCCGTCGATAGCATACCATCTCTGTGATGATTTTACGTTTGATAATGTGAAGTTTCCGTTCTGATTTGCTTCTGAAACAACCGAACCGATACCGCTCGCTGCCGCAATACGCTGAGCCTCACCCTTGATCTTGTTCTGGTCAGTCACCTGAACGTTGGTGATGGCACTTGCCGGCTGTGAACCAACATTCATTCTGCGGATGTGGATCCACTGATCAGTCTGGATCTTGATCTCTTTTGCGGTGTTTACGGCTGTAAATCTGGTATAGTTCGACTTGCCTGTCGGATTGTTGTCAACATAATACTCAAGCGCTGTCGTATCTATTCCGGTGATCTTGGTAGTACCGATCGTACTACCCATGCTCAGCCCGTTCTGATTCAGTGCAGGAGCACCCGATCCGGAACCTACCGTAAATGATGTCCTCGAAAGAGCGTAATTGAGGCTCGTAGATAAGGTGATATAATATGTTCCGGAAGTCAGATTGTTGTCCAGAGAGATCCTGTAATTCTGATATCCGAGTGATGTGACCCTGCGGTTACTGTTCATGATGGTTCCCGACACGGAACCGCTTCTGACATAGAAATTAAAATTGGTCGTAGCAAGGTTGAGTCCGCTTGGAGACTGGAGAGTGAACTCTACATCATCATCTCCCTCCTTGGCGTAATAAACACCTATGTTGATGGCAGTAGCGGATGTAACTATCGGTGAGATGACCGTGCTGTATGTAGTATTATTTGACCTTGTGACCAGGTTGTTGATATTTGCGTTGGTACGGTTCTGGATGATGGTAGCCGCACTCACAGTCTCAACGGAATTGATCTGTGAAACAACCGTGTTATCAATATATACCCTTGCATTGGTATTGGCTGACTTGACATCAACAACACCGAGCTTGGTCGTGCTTCCGGACATATAAACGATCGGATCACCGGTAGTATAAGTCGTTGCGATGTTTCCGTTGCCGTTTAATATGATACTGGTCTTGGATCCTGCCTGTGATGTAAGAGATGTAACAACGCCCGACTGAACAACTGACAGCGCAGCTCTTGCGTTTGTTCCGACAGTCATGGTCTTTACATTTCCCTTTACCTCTACGGCATGGTTCTGAGCTGTTGTACCTACAAAGGTAAGAGATGATGTGTTTGCGCCTGCATTGATGGTAACATTGATCGCATTCGCCGTGTTTATGGTGATATTGTTATCACTCGCATACTCTGAAAATGCATTTTTAAGTCCGTTTACGGTGATCGACTTGAATGTAGCGTAGTTGCCGACACCCGTAGCGTTGCTCGCATTGATCACAAGATCCATGTTTTTATATGTACCCTGTGGGATAACAATAGAGCCTGTCTGATCTGCGCCAATGGTAAATGAAGTCTTGCCTGCTGCGGCTGCCTCATTCAACTGGTCTGTCAGTGTCGTTACGGTCGGTGCCTGTGTCGGCGCCGTGGTCGGAACCGGAGTAGACTTTGCCTTTACCGTGACTGTAGTCTTTAGCTTGTAGGTCTTGGTCTTGTTTTTCTTGTTCTTTCCCTTGATAGTTGTTATTATCTTGGTCTTGCCTGCTGACTTTCCGGTGATGAATAGTGTCTTCTTGGATGCGTCAACATCCGCGATATCATCATCTGCCGAATCAGCGTCAACATCCTTGATCTTGAAACCGTTATTACTGATGGAAAGCTTCTTCAATGCTCCAACAGTAACGGTCGTAGACTTAGCGACAGTAGGCTTGACTGCTGCCGAAGCCTCCGGTGCGTCCACCGTGATCACTCCTGCTGTCATCGCAAATGCCATCGCAATAGCAAGTGAGCGTTTTGCAATTTTCCTATTGTTCATTCTTCCTTCCTTTCCGGGCGTTCCTTCGCCCATGTATCAGATTAAAAATGTGACTGCGCCGCCGCGCAAACAGCGGCACCATGATCTGCATGAAGAGGCATCAATATCCGTAAAACCCGTGATACCGATCCATGCCCGGGTACTATGCCCCCGGATATGTGACTACAGACGCAACATCATAGCCTGACAGCTTCTCTCTGCCGTTGAGTCCGGCAAGCTCCATCAAAAAGACGACCTTCACCACCTCGCCGCCAAGTCTCTCGACCAGATCGATAGAGGCCTTGATCGTACCTCCGGTAGCTATCAGATCATCGACCACAACAGCCCTTTGCCCGGGCGTGATCGCATCCGTATGCATCTCAACGGTCGCCCTGCCATATTCAAGCTCATAATCCTGCTCAATGGTCTCGCGCGGGAGCTTCCCTTTTTTCCTGACGAGTACAAAAGGCTTGCCCAGCGCATAGGCTAACGGCGCTCCGAAAATAAAGCCCCTTGACTCCGCGCCTACCACAACATCGAACTCAACTCCGTCAATGAGCTTTTTCAGCTCATCAATGGCAAGCCTGAAGCCCTCTGCATCCTGCAAAACTGTCGTGATATCACGAAAAATTATACCTTTCTCGGGAAAATCCGGGATACTGCGTATGTAATCCTCAACCTTTTTCATATTACTCTCCTTTTAAGTCAAAAACAAGTTATCTGATAAAAAATAATCCGGGCGATCAGTTTTTTTGATCACACCAATTGCGCATCGATCTTATCTCTTAAAAATCTATATATATCCTCCTCTCTCGGGGGACAGCCCCTGATATACTCATCAAACTGCTTGCAGCAGTTTCCGATGCCAAGCACGCCCCCTCGTCCTCTATGTCCCTGTCCTATCGACATACGGGGCAGGCATCCGTCCCTGTATATTCCCTCTTCCTTCAATCTGTAAAGCGCTCCTACAAATGAACCATAGCATGCGCTGCACGAATCGACATCATCTATCTCATAAGCAACATCAAGAACTCTGTTCTCCGGCTTAAACTCCTGTTCATACGGATCATCATCGTCAGCGCTGAATTTTTTTATGACCTCTGACGCTTCGTTTATTATAGTCACTGTCGCCGATGAAAGCTCAGAGCTGCCCGCGCCGAGCTGCTCAGCCATCCCGATATACGGAACGTCACTGGCGGAGAGCCCAAGGATCCTGCAGGCATAGGCATCGATAAGCACAGGGTCAAAGCCGGCCATCACGCAGTCAGTCTTTACCGGGTTGCCGCCCTCTTCAAAATCAGGATCACCGCAGATATGATCCACAAGTATAAAGTCCTGATGTATCCCCTTTGAGAGATGGGCTATCGGCTTGTGAAGTCCCATCGTATGAAATCTGCGTTTTTCTGAATTTGGTATCATTCCCTTCATATTTTTCAGCGCACATGTGACTCTCGTCTGGCAATGTCCTTTTAGCACCGGAACATTTATCATAAACCCGATCTCATCCACGGTATCACATAGTGAGAGCTCCATACCGGCACAATCCGCAATATGCGACTTCACCTTCTGTGTGTCTATCAGCCTCACACCGCATCTCTTCGCGAGTGAGTTGTAGCCGCAGTATTCAAACGCATCGGCAGTGCGGTCACCGACCCAGGAGCCTTCCGCGATCACTATGTTGTCATACCCGTGAGCCCTGAGATAACTTATCAATCCCTCAACGACCTCCGGATGAGTCGTGGCACCGAAGCTTGCCGGTGTCGAGTTGACGAGATTCGGCTTGATCCCGATGCAGGTATTTTTATCAGCGATATGATCCTTCAGCCCGACATATTCAAGTAAAGAAACTGTCATTTCCATGGGATCCGAGCCGTAGCGCTTGACTATCTCATTTTTTTTCATGATAGATATTCCCCGTATTGATTCTTGCTATTCACATTTTACTATTCACGGCGGTCTCGCATAATGCGGAGAGTCCGCCCTTCGGGCTCTACTGTGTGACCTTTTATTTCATATGTACGTCAATCTGATCAAACGGAACAGAAATATTTTTTTCAAGAAGAACATCCTGAACTATACGCAAAAACTCTCTTCTGGAACGCTTCCAAAGCTCGGGCTTTGACGCCTCGACCAAAACAAGATAATCAACATAACTGCTCTCAAAGTCCGTGGTTCCAAGGTACTCTGCCTCTTTTATGGTCTCACTGTCACCCACCCTGTCAACCATCTCACGGATAGCCTCATCAGCCTCTGCTGCCTTTAGTTCATACGGAAGCGGGATATGTATATATATCTGGTTTGATTTTTTCGATATCTGGTCGATATTTCTGTTGCATATCGTGATGATATCATCGTCATCTATGCTTCGCAGCTTGGTAGTTCTCAGATTGAACTCCTCTACGACACCCTGCTCACCGCGAAACTCCACAAGATCCCCGATTTCAAAGAAAGAATCCATCAAAATATGCGTTCCCATGATGATATCCTTCAAAAAATCCTGAAGCGCAAGACCTACCACGGCACCCGCGACACCCAGTCCCGCAAGAAGCGAGGTCACGTTGACGCCGTTTATCTCAAGGATCACAAGAATAATAAATGTAAAAATACCTACCTTTATAGTATCCAAGATCACGGATTTGGTAGAGCTTACTTTTATTATCGGATTTCCGTCATTCTTTTTTATGCGGTAGGCTTTTAAGGATCTCGAAACGATAAACCAGACAAGTATAGTAACCAATACGATGACTATGCTGACAGTGATCCGTACCGCTATCTGATTCTCAAAAAACTCCTTGAAAAACATTTGATTCTCCTGATTTATGTCAGAATATAACTAAAACTATCACTTTGTATATGTAAAGAGGGTACAGTTTGCGCTAAGCCGTTTCCGGTCTGTCAGTGTAAAATCAGTGTATTTATCCTCATCCGGGAAGAATCTGTCACCCTCACATACAAGCTCGACCCTTGTGATATACATGATCTCGGCAAATTTTAACCCTTCTTCGTATATTTTTTCTCCTCCGCAGAGAAAAACATCCCTGTCACGGACGCATGTGAGAGCCTGTTCTATCGACGATGAGAAAAAAAGTCCGGCTGTCCCGGTCATACTGTCCGGATGTGATGTCACAACGATGGTATCTCTTCCGGGCAGGGGTCTTCCTATGCTCTCATAGGTATTTCTTCCCATCACCAGAACCGACCCCATCGTCAGTTCTCTGAAGACCCTTTTGTCCTCCGGAAGCTCCCACGGTATCTTTCCGTTTGATCCTATCACATTCCCTACGGCAACCGCCGCTATCAGCTTGATCATATCAATCCTCACAAAATGAGTCCGATCCACATCATACATGTATCGATAATATACACCGATACAGCTATGTTATAATAACATATAGCAGGCACTTAATCAACACTTTTTTAGGTAACCAACATAAAAAGTGTTACTATTCACGGCTGTCACTCCACCACATGCGAAATTCCCGCATGTCGCTTCGCTCCATGCTCTATTGTCCCTACGGGACTGAATTTCTTATGTGGCGGAGTGACAGCCTTCAGCCTGATGGATACACATATCTGCTTATGAATGCAAGCATTCATCGCTGATATGTGTATCCATCAGCCGTGAATAGTAACTAAAAATCACACAACAGGAGGTGTATGCTTATGCCAAGTTACAAAGAAAAAACAAAGGACACATGGTATTGTAAATTTTATTATGTTGACTACGACGGCAGGCGGCAACAGAAATTCAAGCGAGGCTTCGTGACCCGTGAGGATGCTCTCAACTATGAGAAGGAATTTCTCGCAATGAGACTGACAGATGGAGGTCAGGAGCTTTTTTCAAGAGTTTATGAGGAATACATATCAAGTCTTGAAAACACATTAAAGCTGTCTACGATCGAGCTGAAAAAAAGGATATTTTCGTCAAAAATCCTGCCTGTATTCGGCAGCATGAAGATCGAAGACATCACACCTGCCATGATAGTGCGCTGGCAATCAAAGCTGACAGGCAGCGACCGCATGATATCAAGATCCTATGCCGCCAATATTTATTCCCAGTTCGTAACATTTATGAACTATGTTGACAAAACATACGGTCTTCCCGTGAACCCGTGCCGCAGAGTGTCAGGGATCAGAGATTCAAAGCCCGAAGAAAAGACCATCTGGACACTCGAGGAATATACAGCCTTTCGAGATGGGCTGTCCGTGCAAACAGAGCTCAGCGAAATATGCGCCTATACATGCTTTGAGATCCTATACTGGACAGGCATCAGAGAGGGTGAGCTCCTCGCACTCACCAAAGATGATATTGACTTCGACCGACTCGAGCTCTCTATCAACAAAACCTACTCCCGCATCAACGGAAGGGACTATATTCGTCCGCCAAAGACCCGCTCGTCAAGGCGAAAGGTCGGTCTTCCGGAATTTCTGGCGGACGAGATCAGGAACTATCTGGAGCTCGCAGATACGAAAAATATCAGGATCTTCCCTGTTCAGCGTTTTTTTCTCTCATACAGGATGAAAAAATACTCCGGGATCGCCGGCGTGCCCTATGTCACGCTCCATACTCTGCGGCACTCACACGTCAGCCTGCTGATAAGACTTGGATTTGACCCCGTAGAGATAGCCAAACGTCTCGGACATGAGCGTGTATCAGTCACTCTCAACACCTATTCTCATATGTTTCCATCCAGACAAAAGGTCATCACCGACAAGCTGAACGAGCTGGGACAGCATCCATAAAACCGCACTCACATTTCCGGTATGCTTTTCCGGTGCAGTGTTTTCAAATAATCGTAAATTTAAAGCAGGATGATTTTCGCTTATTTTGAAATCGCTGTACCGGATAGTATCATTTAGTTTCATTTGCAGTATCATTTTTTTTATAAAAATCCCCAAGACTGCGATATTACGTCATTTTCCTTCCAATTTTTACTATAGTGGTACAATCTGATACCGTAAACAATAGGCAAAGTCTATCCACATCGCATCCCGGGTGGGATGCAGATCCCAGACTATCCGGGACAGGCAGTCCCTCATAACCTGGAGATG
>JAGBOK010000039.1 GCA_017633905.1 Eubacterium sp.
GATGCCATGCTGTTTACAACAAATATATCAAAATTAAAAGCCTTATCAGCTCCCATGTCTGAAACAGATTCTGTCGGAGCACCACCTGAGTCAACAAATATCGACTTTAGCCCTGATCTTAAGAATCTCTCCTTATCATAACCCCTGAACGCCCGCGGAAGTGAAAAAGCCTTGATAACTCCGGGTATTTTTTCCCCGGATATCTCATTTATCTCATCATCATCAAACCCTTCAAGCATAGCCTGCAGCACTATGCGATATCCTGTATTGCCTGTTAAAATACGGACAGCACTTCTCCACTGCTCGATATTTAGTACCCGTATCCACATGCAGTCACTGATCGCATTTTTTATCTCTTCTTGTTTATTCCTTTTCCCATCAGATCTATTCCCGGATATATCTTTTTTTATCATTACTTCATCAGATAAACTCTGTATTTCAATTGACTGACTTAAATCTTCATCCTTGCAGTTGTACAGATTCTTCTTCCATTTTTCATTATATTTCTTTTCAAGCTCTGATATTGCTTTTCTTTTTAATTCCTTGATACTCCCAAGCGGAATAAAGCCATCCTCAGGCATGGTTATATCGAGCTCATCAAAGACATATCCCGTTCCACCGAGCTTTTCAAGGCGCTTTCTGACATCATCTGCCGTAACCGCCCGCTCTCTTGCCTTTTCTATTACGCTTCCAGATACTTTTATACTAATTATCTCTCTGCCGGAGTCGATTTCATTAGAACCATGTGCTTTCACAGCCCCATCATCGCTTGACTGAACATGATCTCTGCATACGGGATCGAAGCTGAAATCACAAGAAAGATTAAGACATGCCGGTTTTCCTGTAGTTCCGATCCACTCACCCTTTAATCTGATCAGGTCCCCGGAGCTTTTTTGTTTTATCATCTCATCTGTCTGATCGATAAGATTGGCATTTTTAGTACGATAAACCTTAAAGTCCGGCTCTACATCAGAATAACCTGTATTGACAACAAACTCATTATCTGTGTACCTTGCAGTATTTAAGGTTGTGTTTTTGCTACTGTTTTTTGAGGCTTTGTTCCCTGATCGTTCGGATGTCCATCCATCACCCACGGTAAATTCATAAACAGTCTCACCGTTTTCATCTCTTATCGAAAGCACATCCTGAGGATGGATCTCCTCTGAAAGGGTTATCACTGCAGTACTGTTTTTCTTTGACAAGACTTTTACACTTTTTACCCTGCCGACCTCAATGCCGAAATGTCCTTTTACTTTTTTCTCTATGGTATCGGCTTTATCTGTAAATAAAAACGAATCAAAAAAACCGCCTCTGTTGTATATATCCATGGAGCGCCTTATATCTCTGTGGAGCTTGCTGTTTTTATCTTCTGCAAGCTCTATGTAGTATTCTTCTCCCTCCTCGAAAAATACATCTGTATAATGCCTGTAAAGCCATGCATTATAAGAGGCGTATTCCATGCTTTTCATCCTGCCTTCTATCTTGAAAGAATCAATGCCTGCATTCACAAGCTCGGGTATATAAAGCAGTGTTTCCAGATCTTTTGTGTTCAGCTCATATAAGCCCCGTCCGTCAGATGTACCGGCTGCATGAGCAGCTTTTTTGGGGGAGTTTTTTGAATAAATATCATGCCCCTGATCATTTGTTTTATCGCTCCTTAGATACGGAAGTCTGCATGGACCTGCGCACATGCCTCTGTTTCCGCTTCTGCCTCCGATATACTCACTCATCAGGCACCAGCCGGAATAACACACGCACAGCGCTCCGTGTACAAAAACCTCTATTTCAAGATCTGTCTGTTCTCTTGCAGCCCTTACTTCATCTATGGACAGCTCTCTTGCGGGAACGAATCTCGTTACGCCGTATTTTTTTAGGAGCTCTGCCTCATCACCTGAAAAAAGCGCCATCTGCGTGCTGGCATGAAGCGGGAGAAACGGATATTTCTCATGAAGTCTGATGATGACACCCGGATCCTGTACTATCACGGCATCGAGTCCCGCGTCCACGAGCGGATCAAGCATCGGGATGAGCTCATTTTCAAGTTCATCATCATGAAGCAGGGTGTTGACTGTCAGATATATCTTTTTCCCTCTCATATGAGCATATGTGAGGGCTTTTGTCAGCTCGGGGATACCGGGATTGTCAGCAAATGCCCTCGCGGAAAACTTCGGTGCTCCTATATATACGGCATCGGCACCCATGGCAAGATCCGCGTATAAAATATCGATCGAACCGGCAGGCGCCAGTATCTCCGGTTTTCTTTTCATCTCCTGTGATCCCCTCATACAGCAACTGTCAAACCCATGTATAACCCCCGGCAGGCGTGTACATGATCGTAAAGATAAAGCCCCGCATACCGGGGCTTATGATCATTTGATTATCTTGTTGTTTCTAAGCGTTGTTTCCAGTGCAACTATCTTTTTCTCTGCCTCGTTCAGCTTTTTTTGCAAGCTTTTTATCTTCTCATCATCCTTTGATATCTGGTCTTCCCTTGCAATGATCTCATGCTTTAGGTCAAGAACCAGCTTGTCTTTGAGCTCCCTGTCTCCCCGGATATCATCTGCAACAGCCTTTTCCTTGAAATATTCGTCCACAATATTGATGGCAAGCAGCGCATTTCTTGTATCCATATCAAGGCGCATATATTCCGTGCTTTTTTTCAATTCATTCAGCATCCTGTTGATATAACCGGCAACCTGTTGAAGATACTCATCGCTCTCAAAACCGGCTATCGTATAGGTTCTTCCATCTATAAGAACCTCTGCCGTAGTCTGATCCTGCATCCGTGATATCCCTCCAAAATATGAATAATTCGATATGATGATGTCAAAGGAAGCTCTGACATAAAAACAATGATCACCGAATATCTGAGACCACAGTACCGGCATCTCCGTCATTTTTACAATTAAAACTGAACGGGACGCTAATACTATGTTAGTGTAGCACATCTTTGCCCAAAAAACAATAGTAAATTTGCTATTACAGGTTACTATTCACGGCTGATAGATATGCACATATGTGCTGAATGCTTGCATTCATGCACTTATGTGCATATCTATCAGGCTGAAAGCTGTCACTCCACTACATAAGGGATTCAGCCGCGAAGCGGCAGTAGAGCACGGAGCGTAGCGAAGTGCGGGAATCCCGCATGTGGAGAGTGACAGCCGTGAATAGTAACGTCATGGAAGCAGGTATTTGTACGCCTCGTCCGTGACGATCCTGCCCCTTGGCGTCCTCGCAAGAAAACCCTTTTGTATGAGAAACGGCTCGTACACATCCTCTATCGTGCCCGCATCCTCACCTATGCTGACTGCGATCGTGTCAAGTCCCACGGGACCGCCGCCGTAATGATCGATCATCGTATGAAGAAGGGCTCTGTCCACCGAGTCAAGCCCCATCTTGTCGACCTCGAGAACATCAAGAGCCTTTTCTGCCGCCTCCAGTGTTATATCGCCGTCAAATCGTATCTGAGCGAAATCCCTGACTCTTTTTAATAGTCTGTTGGCAATTCTCGGCGTACCTCTTGATCTTTTTGCGATAGCAAGCGCTCCCTCATCATCTATCTTTACCCCGAGTACCCTCGAAGACCTGATCACTATTTGCGTCAGCTCATCATTATCATAGAATTCAAGCCTGTTGATCACTCCGAAGCGGTCTCTGAGCGGTGCCGTGAGCATCCCGGCTCTTGTCGTGGCGCCGATCAGGGTAAAATGCGGAAGATCAAGCCTGACAGACCTTGCTGACGGTCCCTTGCCTATGACGATATCAATACCATAATCCTCCATAGCGGGATACATGACCTCCTCCACCTGACGGTTGAGCCTGTGGATCTCATCGACAAAAAGTATGTCTCCCTCATTCAGATTGTTCAGTATCGCTGCCATATCTCCCGGTTTTTCTATGGCAGGTCCTGACGTGATCTTGATATTTACATCCATCTCATTGGCTATGATCTGCGCAAGAGTAGTCTTGCCAAGACCGGGCGGTCCGTACAAAAGAACATGATCAAGCGCCTCGCCCCTGCCCTTTGCGGCATCTATATAGATCTTTAGTGTCTCTTTTGCTTTTTTCTGACCGATATAATCAGCAAGCAGCTTTGGTCTCAGGCTGTTTTCTATCTTGTAATCTTCTTCTATAAGCTCGGTTGATATAACTCTTTTTTCCATTTATCGGTTTCCTTTTTTTTGGTAAACTCTGATACGATCAGCGGTTTATCAAGTGATCGTTACTATTCACGGCTGTCACTGCCAACGCCTCAGACTGTCCGGAAACTCATTGCCGGACAGTCCGACGTGACCTCAGATCACCTTAAGAGCCTGCTTTAGGAGATCCTCGGTCTTTATATCGGGAGATACAGCCATAACACTCTTGACGGCTCTCATGGAATCGGTCTGTCCGTAGCCGAGAGCAACCAGCGCCTCTATAGCGTCCTTTGCGGCATCAGCATCACCGGCAGAACCCGCGGCTCCACCTGCGGCAACCGTATCATCACCCGTTCCCCCGCCAAAGAGATCATCTCCATCACACTTGTCTCTAAGCTCCAGTACGATCTTCTCGGCTGTTTTTTTGCCTATCCCCGGTGCCTTTGCTATCGCCTTGGCATCATTTGCCAGAATAGAAAACCTGAGCGAATCAACATCAAGCGCCGTGAGTATGCCAAGTGCGCCTTTGGGTCCCACACCGTTCACGGTGATCAGAAGCTTGAAAAAATCGCACGCGTCCCGGGTGAGAAAGCCATACAATGCCAATATATCCTCTCTCACATGAAGATAGGTATACAGCCTGACCTCCTCACCCTGATGGGGCATTTTCCCGATCTCGGAAAGAGGCATAAACACCTCAAAGCCGATACCGTTATTCTCTATCAATACCCTGTCATCATACAGAGTATCAACGGTTCCTCTGATAAAACCGATCATAAGTCATATATATCCTTTCACATAAATCCCGACCACGGATAACAGATTTTCCGTCTCGCACATCAGTTATCATCAAACTAGTTGAAAGCCTCAGCGTAGCCCGCTACGCCTGCGTTTTCAGACATGCACTCTCGGGCAAGCGTTCGTCGCAATAGTCTAGTTATATTTCGATCGCTACACTAGCGAGTCAAAAACCTTCAGGAAAAACTGCGCAAGCTTTCTCATAGCGGGTCTGTTCTTCCACTCACCCACAGAAATCTCGCGGCTTTGTTCAACCGTGTTCAAAAAGTCGCTTTCCACCTCTGATATAAACTCCGGGTCGTAAACCCAGATTCCGTTTTCATAGTGCAGATAAAAGCTTCTGTAATCCATGTTTACCGTGCCCACTATCGAGCAGTGCTCATTCATGATCACCTTGGTATGGATAAATCCGGGTGTATATTCAAATATCCTGATGCCATTTTTCAGTAAAACACCATAATTGTATTCGGTCATCATCTTGACTCTTTTTTTATCCGGGATATTTGGGGTGATGATCCTGACATCGACTCCCCTCTCCCTTGCCTCTATCAGGGCATCTATCATCGTATCCTCGAGTATGAGGTACGGCGTGGTCACATAGAGCTTTTCCTCCGCAAACTCTATGATCTGTCTGTATGCCTTGGCAAAAAAGCTCCTCGTTCCGAGAGCGGGACCGTCCCTCAGTACATGGCAATATACTTCGTTTACCGGAGAGGGCTTGTCCGGTCTGTATCTGTCAAAGTCCGGAGAAAAACCGGATACCGTCGCATTCCACATCTCGAGAAAAGTGATCGTCATGCCCCAGACCGCATCACCGATGATCCTGACCCCCGCATCCTTCCAAACACCGAACCTCTCCACAAGATTCGCGTATTCATCAGCTATATTAAAGCCTCCTGTATATGCAACCTCCCCATCGACCACTACGATCTTTTGATGGGTTCTGAAGTTCATGTACAGTCTGCTCACATACCTTCCTATCGGGTTGAACACGGCAACATCTATTCCCTCATTTCTAAGATCAGATGCGAAGCTGGTAGGAGTCCTCATCAACGCACCGAAATCATCAAA
>JAGBOK010000040.1 GCA_017633905.1 Eubacterium sp.
AAGACCCATCCTCATCAAAAACTCATAAGCAGAATCAGGATCAACTGCCTCTGCATATTTAGAATACAACAGACTACCGGTCACAAGCTCGCGTCTCCTGTTATCATCGATCGCGCCAAGCCTTGACATTGGAGGAAGTATCGACACCCTCTCTGCCACTCCCGGCGAACCGTCCTCATTCAGAAAAGAAACGACCGCCTCACCCGTGCCAAGCGACATAATAGCCTCATAGGTATTAAACTCAGGATTGATCCTAAAGCCCTCCGCGGCAGCCTTTACAGCCTTTTGATCCGCCGGCGTATACGCATGGAGCGCGTGCTGTATCCTGTTGCCAAGCTGTGCGAGCACACCATCAGGTATATCCTTAGGATTCTGTGTACAAAAATATACGCCCACACCCTTGGAACGGATCAGCTTTACTACCTGCTCTATCTTGTCAAGGAGAACCCCGGGTGCATCATTAAATAACAAATGAGCTTCATCAAAGAAAAATACCATCTTTGGTTTTTCCGGATCACCCACCTCGGGAAGCCTCTCAAAAAGCTCCGACAACAGCCAGAGTAAAAATGTGGAATACATCTTGGGATTGCCGATAAGACTCGATGAATCAAGTATCTGAATGCGTCCCCTTCCATTCTCATCAGTAGCAAGCCAGTCGTTCAGATCCAGAGCAGGCTCTGAGAAAAACGCCTCACCGCCCACGGTCTCAAGTGCAACAACAGCCCTGACTATGGCAGTTATGGACTGTGAGCTCATCTTGCCATACTCCGCCTCATATTCCTTTGCATGCTCGGAAACGTAATTGAGCACAGCCTTCAGATCCTTGGTATCATACAAAAGGAGATTCTGGTCATCCGCGATCTTGAAAACCACGGTCAGGATATCAGCCTGGACATCACTTAAATCCATGAGCCTTGAAAGCAGCAAAGGTCCCATTTCGGAAATAGTGGTTCTGAGCGGAATCCCCTTTTCACCTGACAGATCCCAAAGGGTAACGGGATAAGGTCTGAAAGAAAATTCCGTTTCAGAAAGCCCGAACCCGGATATCCTCGCTCTCATGTCCTCAGAATCGATACCCGGATCAGCCATGGAGGCAAGATCTCCCTTCACATCCGCAAGAAAAACAGGAACACCCATATCAGAAAAAGTCTCGGCGAGGACTCTGAGCGTCACGGTTTTTCCCGTGCCTGTCGCACCCGCAACAAGACCATGTCTGTTGGCGAGCCTTGGCGTGATACACACCTTCCCGCCATCTTCCCTGCTTCCTACCCATATCTTTCCATCTGATATCATATACCATTCCCCCAATTTTCTTAAAAGACCAAAGTCAGGTTGTTAAAGCCCAATGAGCTGATATACCTTGCATCCTTTACCATAGCCATCATCATCCGTATCCCTATGTGCTTCTCAGGTGCTTCCCCGTCGCTCTCTTTTAAATACGTCACCGGATCAAAATAACTGCAGTCATCACGAATCCTGAGTGTCTTGACCCCGTCTTTATCCATGTATCTTATTTCTATCAGATGATCTTTCTTGTCAGCCTCAAAACCGTATTTGATCGCATTGAGGCATATCTCCTCGATACAAACAGCCACACACATTGACGTTTTATCGGATTCCCCACGCTCCAAACAAAACTTTTGAGCTGCCTTGGACGCCTCTATCGCCCCTTCCGAATCATAGACAGTCATCTCAAAGCATTCATCATCGGGCACTCCGATATCTTTTTTTAGAAAAGCAAAAACCTCCGTCAGCGGCTTGAGAGAATGATCTCTGTTCCATACAATGAACGTGATAATAAGAAATGTCAATGACTCACCGCATACAAATCCAAGCCAAACTCCCGAAGTTCCAAAAAACCTGCTCAGAATAAACCCTGACAACGCCGTAAGCGCAAAGTTTTGAAGCACGGAAATAAGCTGTGTGAAACCGATCCTTGACGTCCCCTGATAAAAGTTTTTGAAGCATGTGTTGAGAGAACACGGAATGAGTGACAGGACAAAAAGCCTGAGTCCGAGAGTCGCCATATCGTACGCCGCGTTGTCATCTAAGAACATATTTACAAGCAGCGGAGAAAGAATGGCCACTGCCACCGTCACAATAGCATTTATAACAACCGCATATCTTGTCATGATCCTCACAAGCAGGTACAGTGATGATCTGTCCTCATCACCGTAAAGAAGTGATGATAACGTGAGGGATACGGCAGCGATGCCTCCTCCGAAGGAATAACAAATATTAGATATAGTTGTTATGACAGAGTAGGATGCGACCGCAAGATCTCCCCCGACATTTAAAAGTATCTGGTTAAACACATATACCAAAAGAACAAGACTTACCTGGTTTATCACAGTAGGTATCCCGTTTTTTATGATCAGGGCACATATTTTTGAACTTAAATATCTGAACGAGAACCTGAATATATTTTTTTTACTGAAAAAATATGTGATCCCTATTGCTACCGCTATATAGTAGC
>JAGBOK010000006.1 GCA_017633905.1 Eubacterium sp.
ATATATAATGAGTGACGAGTTTGATCGTGACGCGCTTTTTAGCGATATAGATAAAATAATGGCAAAGCAGGGATATACTGGTTATTCCCCGGCATCAGAGCCCGTTGAGATCGAGGCTTATTCAGGACAGATAAAGGAGGAAGCAGAGCCTGAGCTGATCTCATCCGAGCTGAACGAACCGATAACAATTGAACCGATAACGATAGAACCGTCTCCGGAATATGATCCGAATTCCGTAACCGCGCCCGATTATTCCGGATATGATGCACAGCCTGAAACAAACGACGAGCCGGAGACCTATGAGGGGGTTGTGTCAACTCCGCTGGTTGATACATTGCCTGATTCCGGGAAAACAGGCGCAAACAGATTTATATCAAATACGGGCGATGCCGCGGATCAGGATATAGAGCCTGTCTTTGAGAATAACAGTAAAATGTTTACCACGATCAATGAACCAAAGGACTGGATACCTGATGAGCAACAGACAGCCCGTGTCAGAGAAATAAAAGACGAATCGCCCTCTGTTTCATATCTTGATGAAAATCCGGTAGCAGGTTATTCACAGATGGAAAATGTTGCGTTTGGTGATGTTTCTGTCGGTGTTGAGACTGAAAGCGTAGAATTCTCCGTCGGGCATCCGCTGTTGAGACTGTTGAGAAATATACTTATCTGTGTTGCGGCAGCTCTTGTCCTGTCATTGATAGTTACTAAATTTGTGGCACATCATACGTCGGTTGACGGCTCGTCCATGATGAATACGCTTGTTGACGGAGACCAGCTGATAGTAGAGCAGGTCAGCTATTATTTTCATGATCCCGAGAGATTTGATGTGATCGTATTTCCGATATCCACACAGGACAACTATATAAAAAGGATCATAGGGCTTCCGGGAGAGACCGTTCAGATCAAAGATTCACAGATCTATATCAACGGAAATCTTTTGACTGATGACCGCTACGGACGTGAACCCATCGAGGATCCGGGTATTGCCACAGATACGATATATCTTAAATCAGATGAATACTTTGTCCTTGGTGACAACAGAAATGCCAGTGTGGACTCACGATTTTCCGAGGTCGGTCTCATAAAGAAAAAGGATATCAAGGGAAAGGCATGGCTCAGAATCTTCCCGTTTGCATCCTTTGGAACGATAAGCTGATACAGCTGCTTGATCAGGAATAGTAAAAAAAACTGATTATTTCCGGGAGGCTTAAATTGGAGATAGAAAAGAAGTTTCTTGTAAAAAGTGTACCTGATGATATAGAAAAATATGAACATAATGAAATAGAACAGGCTTATTTGTGTGGTGTTCCTGCGCTTCGTGTACGAAAGTACGGGGAGCGCTTTGTCTTTACATATAAAAACAGGAGAGATGAGCCTGAAAAAAACATATGTATCGCGGATGAGTTTGAAAGAGAAATAACCCGTGAGGCATTTGAACACTTAAAAAGCAAAGCGGACGGGATCGTGATCATAAAAACAAGATACAGGATTCCTTATGAAAACTTAATCATCGAGCTTGATATTTTTCATGGTGTTCATGAGGGGCTCGTGCTGGCAGAGGTCGAGTTCCCCGATGAGAAAACAGCCTGTCATTTTGTGGGACCGGACTGGTTTGCAGAAGATGTAAGCGGTGATCACAGGTATACGAACAATTACCTGAGCACGCATACCGTTTCTATTCAGGACTGATGTATTTGCGCTTGATTGCTGAATGCCTGATGTGCATATATATCATGCGCAGGCAGTCATCCGGGTGGTTGATTTTTTTTAAGGTCTTTTCTTGATTTTTTTTAACTTTACTATTGCAATTGAAAATAATGTGTTGTATAATGCATCATAGTTACTGTGAATAGTAACAACTCATACTTACATTTTAGGAGGTATCATTATGTCATATGTTGATGAGGTTTTGGAGGAGCTTATTGCCAAAAACCCGGCTGAACCGGAGTTCCATCAGGCAGCAAAGGAGGTCTTGGAGTCATTAAGACCGGTGGTTGAGGCAAATGAGGAAGCGTACAGAAAGGATGCCCTGCTTGAAAGACTTGTCAATCCGGAGCGTCAGATCAAGTTCCGTGTACCCTGGGTCGATGATAAGGGTCAGGTTCAGGTGAACACAGGATACAGAGTTCAGTTCAACTCTGCCATCGGTCCATACAAGGGCGGTCTCAGATTCCATCCGTCTGTAAACCTCGGTATTATCAAATTCCTTGGCTTTGAGCAGATCTTCAAGAATTCACTTACCGGTCTTCCTATCGGAGGCGGCAAGGGCGGCTCTGATTTTGATCCAAAGGGCAAGTCAGACCGTGAGATCATGGCATTCTGCCAGAGCTTTATGACAGAATTACAGCGTCATATCGGTGCGGATACGGATGTGCCTGCCGGAGATATAGGAGTTGGCGGTCGTGAGATCGGATATATGTACGGACAGTACAAGCGCATCAAAAATGTATATGAAGGCGTGCTTACAGGCAAAGGACTTACCTTCGGTGGTTCTCTTGCCCGCACGGAAGCAACCGGATATGGTCTTTTGTATTTTACCGATGCCATGTTAAAGGCAAACGGTCAGAGCCTTGAAGGAAAGACCGTTTGTGTATCGGGTGCCGGCAATGTTGCTATCTATGCTACGGAGAAGGCTACACAGCTTGGGGCAAAGGTCGTTACCGTATCTGATTCCACAGGATGGATCTACGACAAGGACGGTATCGATGTTGCGCTTCTCAAAGAGGTCAAGGAAGTAAAGCGTGCAAGACTTACCGAATATGCTGCCGCTCGTCCTTCGGCTGAATACCATGAGGGAAGAGGAGTCTGGTCTATCAAGTGTGACGTTGCGCTTCCGTGCGCTACACAGAACGAGCTTCTTATCGACGACGCAAAGATGCTTGTTGAAAACGGTGTTATCGCTGTTGCGGAAGGAGCCAACATGCCGACAACCCTTGATGCTACCGAGTATCTCCAGAAGAACGGAGTATTGTTTGCTCCCGGCAAGGCATCAAATGCGGGCGGCGTAGCAACATCCGCTCTTGAAATGAGCCAGAATTCAGAGAGACTTTCATGGAGCTTCGAGGAGGTCGATTCTAAACTCAAAGGCATCATGGAGAATATATTCAAGAACTGTGATGAGGCTGCAAAGAAATACGGCTATGAAAAGAATTATGTAGTTGGTGCAAACATTGCGGGCTTTGAGAAGGTTGCGACTGCTATGACAGCACAGGGGATCGTCTGATCCGAAAACAATGTTGATAAAAAAGCTCCGGCAGAAAATGTCGGAGCTTTTTTTATCGCAGGGGCTGCGTTATGAATTCACGCAGCCCCGCGGGCGAGTAGGGTGCGATTTTATCTTCCCTACTCGAAATTACATAAGTCTGAAGAGACCGACCACGCGTCCGAGGATGATTACCTCCGGAACTATGATCGGTTCCATGGTATCGTTCTCAGGCTGCAGTCTGAAGTGATCCTTTTCTTTATAATAAGTCTTGACAGTTGCGGAATCATCTATGAGAGCAACCACGATATCACCGTTCTTGGCAACCGGAGTCTGCTGGGCTATGATCCTGTCTCCGTCATATATACCGACATTGATCATCGAATCACCCTTGACATCCAGCATGAACAGATCACCGGCAGGAAGCTCCGATGAGAGGAGAGGAAAATATCCGGTGATGTTCTGCTCGGCAAGAAGCGGTGCTCCGGCAGCCACGGTACCGACCATCGGAATATTTCTTATCTCGCGTCTTGTCATATTAAATTCATCATCAACGATCTCAATAGCTCTCGGCTTTAGGGGATCGCGCCTGATATAACCCTTTAGTTCAAGGGATTCAAGATGAGCATGAACAGACGATGTGGATTTAAGACCCACTGCCTGGCATATTTCCCTGACAGAGGGTGGATACCCCTTGTCGAGTATCTCTTTTTTCATATATTCAAGAATATCCTTTTGCTTTGCTCCGAGCTTGCCCTGTTCCATGACTAACCTCCAAAATACTTTATCTTGCTTGATTGTAACATACATCAGATCAAATGTCAAACTAATGTTC